>JAYVYS010000114.1:0-12882 GCA_043784005.1 Isosphaeraceae bacterium | reverse complement strand
AGACCGGTCAATTCTCAACCCCAAGCAATTTCCCCACCGACTCCGCCGCGATCGGATGATAAAACGGCTTCGCCTTCGCGAAAATCGCCTTCGCCCGATTGGCCCCTTCGTGCGACTTGTTTAGCTCACCGTAGAGTAACATCAAGAATTTGCGGCGTCCGATCGTGGTCAAGAACTTTTCGAGCCGCGCATCGGCCGGAGAGTATGCGTTTCGGATCGCGATCACAAGCCATTGCTGCGCGACTTCGGCGTTACCGCGGTTGGTAAGCCCAAACGCCGTGTCGAGCGCGGCCATCCGCTCGACGGGAAGCTGATGTGGCAACGATTGAAGGAAATGGACCCATTCGTGGGTCGTCCATTCCTTTGCGCGTTCCACATCAATCTTGACGCCCGGCTCGGACCAAGTTTTCGCGGCCTCCTCCACCCTTGCGAATCGATTTGAAGAGACGACCGGGAAGTTTTCGGGCAGCCCTGGCTTTTCAATCCAGGCGTCCACGTCAATCGGTTCCGCGACCTTCGGGTTGGCGTCGATGAGGTTTGTTTTTAGGTACGACACGAAGTCGGCCGTGGTGATGCTCTTGAACGCGAAATGATCGAAATAATCCTTCAAAAAGCGATCAAACCGATCGCGACCATAGGTCGATTCGAGGACTTCGAGAAACAGCGACCCTTTTTCATATGGGATGCGCGTCATCCCGTCATCGGGGTCGCGGTCAGTCAGGTCGACGTGGAGGATCTGGGCGTGCGGGGCGAACTCGGCGATTTCCTTTTTGAGTTCTTCGCGCCCAAGCAATCGCTCCATGTCGACCCGTTCCTTGCCGTAAAGATCCTCCAACACCCTGCGTTCGAGGTAGGTGGTGAATCCTTCGTTGAGCCAGAAGTCGCGCCAGGTGGCGTTGGTGACGAGGTTGCCCGACCAGGAATGGGCCAGTTCGTGGGCGACGAGCGAAACCAGCGAGCGATCGCCGGCAATCACCGTGGGAGTCGCGAACGTGAGCTTGGGGTTTTCCATCCCGCCGAAGGGGAAGCTCGGCGGCAGCACGAGGAGGTCGTACCGGCCCCAGCGATAAGGACCGAAGCGCTTCTCGATCTTGTTGATCATCGCTTCGGTGTCCGCGAATTCGTAGGCGGCGGCATCCACGACACTCGGCTCCGCGAAAACCCCCGCGCGTGGGCCAAGCGGGCGGAATGCGAGGTCGCCGACGGCAAGTGCGATGAGATACGCGGGTATAGGCTCTTTCATCGCGAAGTAGAACCCCCGGACCCTATCCCCACAATTCTTGTCGCCTGACCGGTCAGCGCTCATGACCGCCGTCTGGCCGTCAGGAACGCGGATCGTCGCGTTGTAGGTCATGCGAACATTCGGCGAATCTTGGATCGGAATCCAGGAACGTGCATGAATTGCCTGCGATTGTGTGAAAAGGAAAGGCTGCTTTCCTCCCGCCGTCCCCTTCGGTTCCAGCCATTGCAAGGCGCTCGACTTCGCCGTGGTTTTGTAAACGACGCGAACGGACGTGGCTTTGGCGGATAGCTTTAAAATGAGTGGTTTTCCCTTGATCGGGTCTTCCACTCCAAACTCGAAGGGAATCGGCCTGCCTTCAATGATCCCAGTCTCGCTCGCTTCCAGGATTTCGAGTCCCCGCGTGTCCAGGATCAAGGGTGCATCGGCGGGTGAACCCGGGGCGCGTACTATGTCCAGGGTGGCCGACCCGCTAAGTTCGTGTTTCTCAAACGAGACGTTGAGATCCAGGTCGAGGTGCCTGACCCGCACGTCGCCCGGTTTGCTGAACGAGTGCCCGTCCACCGCTCCCGCCTTGATTCTTCCCGGCGATGAAATCATCGAAACACCCAGGATCAAAGCCAACCCGCAAGTCTTCATGAGCGTTTTTCCCGAGTTTCGTCGTCTCTCTGGCAAAGATCGGTTTTTCAATGCTAACCCGTTGCGAGAGCGATCTCCACAGGAGTCCGGGAAGGAGTGTCCTTGATGCCGTCGGAATTGAAAAATGCTTGCATGACATCCGGATTGCAAGAAATCGCGCCAACAATCTCAAAACGAGATGACGTAGTGGTGGTTAGAAGGATGAGTGTTGTTGAACATTGGCCTAACCTTGTGTTACGCTCGTTCAACCTGATCGCGGTTTTCTGTAACGAACCTGCCCACCGCAACCCCCGTTCCCCGCGGAAGTTGACTCTCGACTTGACTCCCCCCCGACAGCTTGCTATCCGAGCGACCACCGACGGCGACGAGTTCCCTCCGTTCGTTGAATTTCGTTGAGACAGAACACTTACCGATCGATGGCCCGCTCCGAGGTTCGGAACGCGGCGCACATGCAATCGAGATGAATGACGACCTCCGGCAAAGGAGTTGATCCATGGTGTCTGAAAACTCTTGGCGACGGCTCGACAGGCGCGGATTCTTGACGGTCGGAGCCATGGGATTCGGCCTGACGCTCGGTGACTACTTCAGGTTGAAGGCCCGCGCGGACCTCAAAAATTACGCCCCGATCCCCGCCAAGGCCGACTCGGTCATCCATATCTATCTGCCGGGCGGCATCGCCCATCAGGAAACGTTTGACCCCAAGCCGTTCGCTCCCGTGGAATATCGCGGTGAGCTGAACCCGATCGCGACCAAGATTGATGGCGAACAGTTTAGCGAGACCCTCGCCAAGACCGCGCAGATCGCCGACAAGTTGACGGTCATCCGCTCAATGACGCACGGTGAGGCTGCCCACGAGCGCGGTACTCATAACATGTTCACAGGCTATCGACCCAGCCCCGCGCTTCAGTATCCGAGCTTCGGCAGCGTGGTTTCCCACGAGTACGGACCGAAGAATAACCTTCCTCCTTACGTTTGCATCCCGAGCATCCCGAACGTTTACGCCGGTACGGGCTATCTCAGCTCGGCATTTTCTCCTTTCAGCCTGGGCAGCGACCCCGCCGACGGCAATTTCCGGGTTCAGGATCTGGCGCTCCCCGGCGGGATCGACGAGTCGCGTTTCGCGACGCGACGTAACGTCCTCGATACCGTGAATGATTACTTCGCCAAGAAGGAGAAGAGCGACAACATCGCGGCGATGGATACGTTTTATCAGCGGGCCTATAGCCTGATCAGTTCGGAAAAAGCCCGAGAGGCTTTCAACATCGGTGCCGAGCCCGCCGCCATTCGCGATGAATACGGTCGCAACGCGGCGGGCCAGCGCATGCTCCTGGCGAGGCGATTAGTGGCGGCGGGAGTCCGGATGGTTACCCTCCAATTTGGCGGCTGGGACATGCACACCGGCATCGCCAACGGCATGCGGACCCAGATGCCCCCGTTCGACCAGGCGTTCGCCACCCTGATTCGTGACCTCGACCGGACGGGATTATTGAACCGGACATTGGTGATGGTGTCGAGCGAGTTCGGCAGGACGCCGAAGATCAACAAGGATGCGGGCCGCGATCACTGGCCGAAAGTCTTCAGCGTGGTTATGGCCGGCGGCGGCGTCAAGAGGGGCTTTGTGATGGGGGCATCCAACGCGACAGCCACCGAGCCGGAACGCGACCCGATCGGCCCCGAAGATCTGGCGACCACCGTTTACCATCTCCTGGGCATTGTCGCCGACAAGGAGTTGATGGCACCTGGCAATCGACCCATCGAGATCGTCGATGGCGGTAGAGTCCGAACCGAACTGCTTGCCTGAGCAGGATTTTGTAGAATGGGAGCGGCCTGGCTCAATGATGGACAGGCCAACCTCTCGAGGAGCGGATCATGCCAAGCCTCATCGTTCCACAGCAAACGCTCAAACGTTGGATTCGTCGACGTCGCGAGTCGGGACTGGATCGCTATGACGAGGTCTGGGATGGTGTTTACGTCATGTCGCCACTAGCGAACTTTGAGCATCAAGGACTCGCAACCCGGCTAGCAGCCGCATTCATTAATGCGTTGCCGGTGAATGCGAAACGGAGAATTTCCGCCGGAGCCAATGTCAGCGATCGAGCCGAAGGCTGGACCAAAAATTATCGGGTTCCCGACGTTGTCATTTACCTTCCGGATAACCCCGCGATCTTCCATGAAGCCTACGCACAGGGCGGCCCGGATTTCGCCGTCGAGGTCATCAGCAAGGGCGATCGTTCACGTGAAAAATTCGACTTTTACGCCAAGGTCGGTGTCCGAGAATTATTGGTCGTGGATCGCTTCCCATGGCGGCTTGAGTTGTACCGATCTACCGGATCGGAGTGGATTGACGCGGGATCACTCGCCTTGGGCGATTCCGGACGCATCGTGAGCGAGGTCTTGCCTCTCTCCTTCCGGCTCGTTGAGGCAGCGTCAGGTCCGGAGATTGAAATGACGCATTCCATCGACGGTCGAGTCTGGACCTCCTGAATCGATTGGAGTGGACCGATGGCACATCTGATTCTTCCGAATGCGAACTTGAAGGAATTGATCCGCGAGCGCCGTCGAAACGGTCATGATCGTTTCGACGAGGTCTGGAATGGTGTCTACGTCATGTCGCCAATCGCAAACAATGACCATCAGTGGATCGCTTCGAAATTGACGATCATTCTGTACCAAGCGCTGGGAGCGATTGCAGAACAGAGAATTTTCGCGGGGGCTAACATCAGCGATCAGCCGGACGACTGGACCAAGAATTACCGCGTTCCCGACGTTGCGGTTTTTCTCCCCGGAAATTCGGCCGAGGACCGAGATACCCATTGGTTCGGTGGACCCGATTTGGCTATCGAAATCATTAGCAAAGGCGACAGGTCACGCAAAAAGTTTGGGTTTTACGCCAGGGTCGGTGTCCGCGAACTGCTTCTGGTCGATCGCTTCCCTTGGCGTCTCGAACTTTACCAAAATGACGGGGTCGAGATGAACCTCGCAGGCTCGCTTGCTCCGGGTGACGCGGGCCAGATCGACAGTCAGATCCTTCCCGTTTCTTTCCGTCTGATCGAGTCAAGTGAAAAGCCGAAGATTGAAGTCACGCAGACTATTGATGGACGTGTCTGGATGTCTTGATTTTGAAGGAACTCGGCCCACTCGCCTTCCAGATCGATCGCCGGCACTTGCCGAGCCGAGCCTCTGAAAACCCTCCTGCCCTCACGAAACTCGCCCCATGATGAAACATCCATTATTCACGCTGGTCGTACTGGCCCTCTTTGGCTCAGAAGCGTCCGCTTCCAGCCCGAGTCTTACCGGCGTCCGCCCGCTCGGTGGTCGTCGAGGGACCGAGGTTGAGATAAACTTCACAGGCGCTCGGCTCGCCGACGCCAAGGAAGTGATGATTTACCAACCCGGGATCACAACCACCAAGCTCACCGTCGTGAATGACGGGCAAGTGAAGGTGATGTTGAAGATCGCGCCAGACGCACGCCTGGGACTCTATGACCTGCGGATGCGCACGGCGACCGGGATCAGCGAGCTTCGAACATTAAGCGTAGGGGCCCTCAAAGACGTCGGCGAGATCGAGCCAAATAACGATTTCGCGAAGCCACAGCCGCTCTCCATGAATGTGACAGTCAACGGAATCGCCGAAAACGAAGACGTGGACTACTTCGCGGTGGAGGCCAAGAAGGGCGAACGAATCACCGCCGAGGTCGAGGGCATTCGCCTCGGTGTCACCCTCTTCGACCCCTACGTCGCCATCCTGGACTCCAAGCGGTTTGAGCTCGCCTCCAGCGACGACGCGGCACTTGTCTGGCAGGACGGGTTCGCATCGATCCTCGCCCCGGCCGATGGCACCTACATCGTGCTCGTGCGCGAGAGTGCCTACGCGGGTAATAGCGCGTGCCTCTACCGGCTTCATATTGGAAATTATCCGAGGTTCACCGCAACCGTGCCGGGAGGAGGCAAGCTCGGCGAGTCCGTCAGCGTGCGCTGGATCGGTGATGTGCAGGGAGAGAAGACGACGACCCAGGTGCTACCGGCCACGCCCGAGCGAGACTACGGTGTGTCCGCTCAGGATGAGCGCGGGGTTGCTCCTTATCCGAATCTGTTTCGGCTCAGCCCCTTCGGGAACACCCTTGAGGTCGAACCCAACGACAATCACGCGACCGCCACCCCGTTCACGGCCCCCGCGGCGCTCAATGGCGTGATCGGCAAGCCGGGCGATGTCGATCACTTCCTGTTCAAGGCGACCAAGGGACAGACTTTCGACGTGAGGGTCTTCGCGAGGCAGTTACGCTCGCCTCTAGACGCCGTCCTCTACCTGGGCGCGAAGAACGGCGGAGCGATGCTCGGCAACGACGATAGTGCTGGTCCCGACAGCTATTTCCGATTCGCCGCCCCCAATGATGGCGAATTTGTCATCTGGATCAACGACCAACTTCAAAAAGGCGGCCCGGATTACTCCTACCGGATCGAGGTCAGCTCGGTCGCTCCCAAGCTCGCGCTCAGTGTTCCAAATGAGTCGATCAATCGCGGTACGGGTGTGATCGGAGTCGCCGTTCCGAAAGGAAATCGGCAGGCGATTCTCGTGAACGCGGGGCGTACCGATTTCGGCGGCGAGCTTGCGATCACCGCGGCCAACTTGCCTGTCGGCGTGACCTTCGAGGCCGACACGATGGCCGCCAGCATCGGCACGTTCCCGGTTGTCCTCTCCGCCGCACCCGACGCTCCGGTAGCGGGTTCCTTCGCCAACCTCTCCGGCAAGCATGTCGACCCGAAGCAAGCGATCCCTAGCGAATTCCATCAGATGGTCGAACTGGTCCTCGGCCAAAACAATGTTCCGTTCTGGAACCGCTATGTGGATAAGATCCCCGTGGCGGTTTGCGACGAGGCCCCGTATTCGATCGAGATCGTTGAACCGAAAGTTCCGCTGGTGCGCGGCGGATCGATGGCGTTAAAGGTCGTCGCCAAGCGAAAGCCGGGTTTCACCGCGCCAATCGCGGTATCGCTTCCCTGGAATCCGCCCGGAATCGCATCGTCGGGTGGAGTTTCGATCCCCGAGAAACAGAACGAAGCCCTCATTCCCATCAACGCCGACGGCGGCGCTGAGCTTCGGACGTGGAAGGTTGTGGTGAATGGGTCTTCCAACGGGCCCAGCGGCCCACTCCTGGTCTCGTCGCAACTGGCCAAGCTCACCGTCGCCCCTCAATTTGTAACGCTCGCCTTTCAGGCCGCGAGCGTCGAACAAGGCAAGGAGGTTGACATGGCGGTCAAGGTGAATAAGGCAGTTGATTTCCCCGGTGAAGCGACGGTGAGCCTGATCGGCCTTCCGAACAAGGTCACGACCGAGGTCAAGAAAATCACCAAGGACACGCCCGACCTTATCTTCCACCTCAAGACCGACCCCGCCTCACCTGCGGGCAATCATGCGAATTTGTTTTGTCAGGTTGTGATCACAAAGGATGGCGAGCCGATCGTTCACAACCTCGGGACGGGACAACTCCGCATCGACGTTCCCCTGCCTGCCAAGCCAAACGCTCCCGCCCCTGCCGCCGCCCCGAAACCGGTCGTGGCCGCTCCCCCCGCCGCGGCACCGCCCAAGCCTCCGACCCGGCTCGAAAAGCTTCGGCTTGAAAGCAAGGAACGGGCCAAGGCCGCCGCGGAGGCCCAGAAATGATCGACCGATCAAACGTCCGGAACCCTGAAACGATGATGACGCTTATGAAGACAGTCCTCATGTCGGTCCTCACGTGCGCGTTCGCTTTCCAGAACGTGGCGCGTGCCGATGCGCCCGCGACCGCGTTGACCAGGCTGGATGTCTATCCCGCCGACATCAACCTTTCCTCCACCCGCGACCGACAATCGATCGTCACCCAGGCGACCTATGCTGACGGGATCACACGAGACGTCACTGCGCAGGCCGCGATCGCCCTTGAAAAGCCGGAATTCGCCCGACGCGACGGCGCGACATTCTACCCCTTGCTTGACGGCGCGACCACGTTGAACGTGTCGTTCGAGGGGAAGAAAGTGTCAGTGCCGGTCAAAGTGAGCCAGGCCAAAGTTGAGCCTCCCATTAGCTTCCGGCTCGACGTGATGCCCGTCTTCATGAAGTCCGGTTGCAACACCGGGAGCTGTCACGGGGCCGCACGAGGCAAGGACGGCTTTCGTCTCTCACTCTTCGGCTTTGATCCTGAGGGTGACCACCATCGTCTTACTCGTGAGATGAGTGGTCGTCGCGTGAATCTCGCCGTCCCTTCCGAAAGCACGGTCCTGGAAAAGTCGATCGGGGCCGTGCCACACACCGGGGGTAAGCGGTTCGAAGCCGGAAGCGAGATGTATCAGACGCTTCATCAGTGGATCGAGTCAAACGTCCCGAATGATGATGTGTCCAAACTTCAAAACGTGGTTAACGTCGAGCTTTATCCCCAAAAGTCGGTGCTCGACGGCGAAAAAACCACGCAACAAATGACCGTTCGCGCGAAGTATTCGGACGGGTCGGATCGTGACGTCACCAAGCTCGCGGTCTTTTTGACCAATAACGAAACCTCGGCCACGATCAATGAGACTGGGCTCGTGACGGCGGGTGCGCGAGGCGAAGCCTTCGTGATGGCTCGTTTCGAGACGTTCACCGTCGGATCGCAAGTCCTCGTCCTTCCGAAGGGGCTCAAGTTCGATTACCCCGCCGAGCCCGACGCGAATTATATCGATACGTTTGTCGCCGCCAAACTCAAGAACTTGCGGATCGCCCCGTCGGGCCTTTGCGATGATGAGACTTTCCTGAGGCGCGCTTTCCTCGACATCGTCGGCCTGCCGCCGTCCGTCGAGGAATACCAGAAGTTCGTTGCCTCCACCGACCCGCGGAAGCGATCCGACCTCGTCGACGAACTCCTCACACGCAAGGAGTTTTCCGAGATCTGGGTCAATAAGTGGGCCGAACTGTTGCAAGTCAAATCGTCGCAACAGATCAGCTACAAGGCGATGTTCCTCTATTACAACTGGCTTGTGGAAAAGCTCTCAAAGAACATGCCGATGGACCAAATGGTCCAGGAGCTTCTCGGAGCCAACGGCGGCACGTTCAAGAACCCGGCGACGAATTTTTACCAAGGGACGACCGACACCCTCGCGCTCACGGAAAACGTCGCACAGGTGTTTATGGGAATGCGGGTCCAGTGTGCCCAATGCCACAACCACCCGTTCGACCGCTGGACGCAGAACGACTATTACCAGTTCGCCGCGTTCTTCTCGCAAATCGGTCGCAAGACCGGAGAAGATTATCGCGAAACGATCGTCTTCAATTCCGGGGGTGGAGAAGTCAAGCACCCGGTCGGTGGCGCCGCGATGAAGCCCAAGTTTCTGGGTGGAGAAGCTCCGGATGTCGCGGGCAAGGATCGTCGCGTTATCCTCGCGAAGTGGCTGGCCTCGCCGCAAAACCCCTGGTTCGCCGCGAGCTTCGCCAACCGCGTTTGGGCCCATTTCAATGGCGTCGGCATTGTCGAGCCGGTGGACGACTTCAGGGTAAGCAATCCAGCCTCGAACCCGGAACTTCTTGAAGAATTGGGCAAGCGATTCACGGCATCCAATTATGACCTGAAAGCGCTCGTACGTGACATCTGCAACTCTCGAACGTATCAGCGCTCGACGCGGCGGAACGAGAGTAACTCCTCCGACGAAAAAAACTTCGCCCATTCCCTCGTCCGAAGAATCAAGGCCGAAACGCTTCTCGATACCATTAGCACGGTCACGGATACCCGAGATAAGTTTCAAGGGCTTCCTCTAGGAGCCCGGGCCGTGCAGATTGCTGACGGCGGCAGCTCGACCTATTTCCTGACCACCTTTGGCCGCGCCACCCGAGAGACCGTCTGCTCTTGCGAGGTGAAGATGGAGCCGACGTTGTCGCAAGCCTTGCATCTTCTGAACGGAGACTCGGTGAATGCCAAGATCCAGCAAGGGGGAACTGTTCCCAAGCTGATCGCGGGCAAAAAATTTCCCGAGGAGCGGATCATCGAACTCTACATCCGGTGCCTGAGCCGAAAGCCCACCCGAGAGGAGCTTGATAAGCTCCTCCTCACGATGGGAGAGGGATCGAATCAGACCAAGGCGATCGACGATATTTTCTGGGCGTTGCTCAATAGCCGAGAATTTCTGTTTAATCATTGATATTTTGCCGGGTGGGTCGAATCGTGGAGGCCCAGCATTGTCGAATGCATGGCTGGCGTCGAAGACTCGACACCCCCCTTCGAAGCAGATACATAGAGTTGATTATCATGACCACAAAATTAAATACGTTGCTCGGTTGCTTGCTCGGTTTCCTTGTCACTTCTTCGGCCTTTGCCGCCGACGCCAAGGTGAAGGTGACATACGCCGATCAGGTTTCGACGATTTTCCGGACGCGCTGCAACTCGTGCCACAACGCCGACAAGCAGAAAGGCGGGCTCTCGCTCGAAACCTTCTCTTCGGCGATGCAAGGGGGTGGCTCGGGTAAGGTCGTCGAGCCGGGCGAACCGGATGCATCGACGCTTCTCTCTCTTGTGTCACACAAGGAAGAACCCAAGATGCCGCCGAATTCTCCCAAAATCCCGGACGCCGAGATCGCCTTGATCCGGCTCTGGATCGAAGGGGGCGCACTCGAAAGCTCGGGGAGTGTGGTGGCGATCAAGGCGCGACCCAAGTTTGAATTCAAGCTTGATCCGTCGTCGATGGGCAAGCCGGTCGGCCCTCCGGCCATTCCTGAGAAATTGCTCACCGAGCCTGCCGTCGTTTCCACGCGAGCAACGGCCGTCGTGGCGATGGCGAATAGCCCATGGGCTCCGTTGGTGGCGATCGGTGGATACAAGCAAGTCTTGATTTATGACACGACCAATCACCACCTCACGGCGGTATTTCCCTTTCCCGAAGGCTCGATTCACGTCCTCAAATTCAGCCGTAGCGGAGCGTTGCTCCTTGCAGGAGGAGGTAGGGGAGGGCAGTCGGGCCTGGCGGTGGTGTTTGATGTGAAAACAGGAAAGCGCGTCTTCGAGATCGGTAAGGAAAAAGAATACGACGTGGTTCTCGCCGCGGACATCAGTCCCGACCACGGGCAGGTCGCGCTCGGCGGACCTGGCAAGATCGTTCGAGTGTATAGCACTTCGGATGGTCAGCTCCAGTTTGAGATGAAGAAGCATACCGAATGGGTCACCGCGCTTGAGTTCAGCCCCGACGGTGTGTTGCTCGCCACCGGCGACCGAAACAACGGTCTGATTGTCTGGGAAGCCCAGACGGGGCGCGAATTCTTCGACCTTCGCGGACACACCGGCGCCATCACCGATCTCTCGTGGCGGCTCGACTCGAACGTGTTGGCGTCCGCCAGTGAGGATGGCACCGTCAAGCTCTGGGAGATGGAGAACGGAAATCAGATCAAGAACTGGGGAGCGCACGGTGGCGGTACAGCCTCAGTGCGATTCGCGAAAGACGGTCGGCTATTCACCACGGGTCGCGATCGCGTTCCCCGTTTGTGGGATCAAAATGGCGGCAAACAGCGCGATTTTGAAGCGTTCGGCGATGTCGCCCTCGAAGGCGTCTTCTCATTTGACGACTCCCGCGTGATTGCCGGCGATTGGTCGGGCGAGGTCCGCGTCTTCGATCTCAAGGATGGCAAGCGGCTAGCGAATCTGGCCGCGAATCCCGCACCGATCGCCACGCGATTGGAAACCGCTCGAAAAGCGACGATTGATCTCGCGGCGGCCGCCGAGGTCGCGGTCAAGTCGCTCTCGCCGCTCCAGGTCGCTGTCGCCGACAAGTCGGCGGTGAAGGCCAAAGTCGCCGAGGCTCATACCGCCGCGATGACTCAAGCTTCGACGGCGAAAGCATCGGCCGATGATGTCGATAAGGCTTTCCAGGCCAAGTCCGCCGAAGAGGCAGTCGGGCTTTCGGCCTTAAAGACAACTCAAGACGCTCTGACGAAAGCAGCCGCCGATCGCCTCGCCGCCGAGAAGGCGATTCCCGAGAAGAGTACCGCTGAGAAGACTGCCGCCGAGGCACTCGCCGCGAGCAAGGCGGCCGTCGATGCCACGCTCACCCGAAAAACGGAGCAAGACAAGGCATTCGCCACCGCGGCCTTGGCCTTGAAAGCCGCTGTGAGCAAGCAGGCCGCCGAGCAAGGTGCGGCCGAACTGGCCCGTCAGGCGATGCACTCCACCGAACTAACCTCCGCCGTCGGACTCTCGGGCGCGAAGCAAGCGCTGGCGCAAGCGGCGTGGGAGCAAGCGGTCGTCGATAAAGCAAACGCTCCAAAGATTCTCGAAGCGGCGACATTAATGTTGAAGAACAGCGAGGAAGCCGTGAAGGCCGCTCAGGGCAAAGCCGACGCGATCGCCGCCGAGAAGACCGCCGCTGCGAAATCGCTGACCGATGCGAGGACGGCTCAGAAAGCGGTAGAAACCGTACTCGCCGCCAAGAAAATCGACCTCGACCAGGCGAGCGCCGCCGTGGTTGCCTCCGAAAAAGCGCTCTCGGATCGCAAGCCGGTGGTGGATGCGGCCGTCGCCTCCGCCGCCGCCGCAAAGACCGAGGCCGATGCATTGGCGGTGGACAAGCAGAGGTTTGACGCGACCAAAGCACCACTGGCGACATCCGGGCGGAAGGGTTCGTGAATCGTTCGTCGTCCGAAGCGGGTAAGAGTCGTTCGCGGAGGAGGAATGCGCTCCGACCCTACCTCTGGTTCGGAGTTCATTTTCGATCCGTCGCAAGCCTCCGAACGATTTCGGATCAAGTTGCTGTCTTGAACGATTTGCTCGTTTTGGTGTAAGGTAAAGTGCGGCTTCTGAATCCGGGAACTGAACTTCGGTTCGGGACTTGGGAGCGGGGCTTCCTTCCCCTAAAGCGATGCTTAGACTGTCGGCGCGTTTGGCTGGCGGGCGGTTCACCCGTCCGCTCGTTTGACATTCGGTATTGCCCTCCCTCTCCTAAGGCATTCCACGTGTCGCCCTCTCTCTCCTGGAGTGTTCAACCCCAGCGATGGAAGACTCCGTTTCTCAAGAAAC
>JAYVYS010000113.1:0-7490 GCA_043784005.1 Isosphaeraceae bacterium | reverse complement strand
GCCACGGTCGTCGAGGTTTCTCCCGAGAAAAAGGTCGTCTGGTCGTACACCTCAAAGCCCAAGGCACCTTACAAAGGAGCCATTGAGGTTCACGCCTTCCAGCGCCTCGCCGACGGCACGACGATGATCGCCGAGACCGGTAACAAGCGGATCATCGAGGTCGACAAGGACGGGACGATCGTCAAGGAAGTCCCGCTTCAGGTCGATCATCCCCACTCGCACCGCGACACCCGCACCGCTCGCAAGCTGGCCAACGGGCATTACCTGGTCTGCCACGAAGGCGATGGCGTGGTCCGCGAGTATGACGGTGATGGAAAGGTCGTCTGGAGCTATGCGCTGGACCTGGCCAACCGACCCCGAACACCGGGCCACGACGGCCATGGAACCGAGGTCTTCTCAGCGCTCCGAAAAGCCGACGGAAACACCCTGATCGCCGCGGGCAACGGCAACCGAGTCATCGAAGTGAACCCCGCCGGCAAGATCGTCTGGAGCGTGGAACATGACGAGTTGCCCGGAATCAAGCTTTGCTGGGTATCGACCTTGGCGCTTCGACCCAATGGCAATCTCGTTTTCGGAAATTGTCACGCGGGGCCGAACAATCCCCAGGCCATCGAAGTGACTCGTGACAAGAAAGTGGTCTGGACGTTCCACGACTTCAAGACGTTCGGTAATGATCTTGTTTGCGTCTTGGTGCTAGACGGCGACGGCTCGGGAGAATGACTCGACGGCTGAGGCGAGGATGAACGCGATTCGCGTTCATCCTCAACCTTGATCGCCGAATCACTTGCCTCCGATTCCCCCTCTACGGACGCGCACGGGAAATTCGGGCCTCGGCAGCGGCTTGGGCGGGTTGGCTTTGAGCTGTTCGAGAATGATCTCGATGGCTTTGTCGAGCTGAGGGTCTTTGCCCGCGGCGACATCGGCGGGCCACTGCTCGACATCGACATCCGGCGGCACGCCTTCGTTCTCCACGCGCCAGCCGTCTTCGTTAAAAAACCCGAGGTCGGGTGCCGTGACCCTGCCGCCATCCATCAGGATGGGGAAGCCCAGCATACCCACAAGTCCGCCCCAGGTCCGTCGACCGACCAGGGTTCCGAGCTTGAATTTGCGGAACATCCAGGGGAGAAGGTCGCCTCCCGACCCTGCGGTCTCATCGATCAACATGACCTTTGGCCCAAGGATCGCAGCGCCTGGCGTACGGATCGGGTCGCCATGGCGGGTCGCCCACCAGCTTACCGGTTGTTTGCGCAAGAGGTCGATGTAATAGTCGGCCACTTGTCCACCGCCGTTGAACCGCTCGTCGACGATAATCGCGTCTTTATCGGCCTGTGGGAAAAAATACCGCTTGAAATAGGCATGACCGAGATCGGCCGTATTGGGCACATAAACATAGGCAACCTTGTTGTCCGTTTTCTTGTGGACGTAACGAAGGTTGCGTTCCACCCACTCTCGATTACGGAGCGTGCCCTCCTCGGCGATCGGCTCCACGATCACGGTTCGGGCACCATCGCCGTCACTTCTGGGACCGACTTTCAATTCGACTCGACGGCCGACCGTGTTCTCGAATAGCCGGTAGATCTCTGTGTCGGCGTTGAGGTCTTGACCGTCGACCGCGAGCAAATACTCGCCGGCTTTCACGTCCACTCCGGGCGCGACCAAAGGCGCGCGAAGCTTGGTATCCCAATTCAAGCCGCCGTAAATCGTCTTGAACTTATATTTTCCTTGATCGACCTCATAATCGGCCCCGAGCAAGCCGACGGGAACCGACTTCGGCTCGTAGACACGCTCGCCTCCACCCGAATTACTGTGGCCCACCGCCAACTCGCTGAGCATCCAGCGAATCACGCGGTTCAAGTCGGCGCGGGTCGGCACGTCGTCAAGGAACGGCTCGTATTTCGAGCGCATTTCCGACCAGTCAGCGCCGTGCATCTTGGGGTCGTAGAAGTAGTCGCGATTGATCCGCCAGGCCTCATGGGCGATCTGCCGCCACTCGGCCCTCGGCTCAATTTTGATCGAGACGGCTTCGACCGCGAGCTTTCCCTTGCCCACCTCGAACTTGCCCGCCTCGACGATGCCCTGAACCTCTTTGGCGAAGTAAAGAAAGTGCTTGCGGTCGCCGGAGAGTTTGAATTCGTCAAGCTTCTCCGCCAGCGTTTCTTCCTCTCGCGTCTTGAGTTCAAACTTGACGAGAGAACCATTGCCCGGTTCCGGCTTGCCAGTTCGTTTCAGGAAGTAGAGCGTTCCTTCCGGACCCGCGACAAGGTTGGACAATGAACCTGAAGCGATCGGCAATGCCAAGACGCGATGGTCGAGGTCGTCGAGATCCACAGTAGTAGTGAGTTTCACATCCTTCTTCGGCTTGTCCTTGTCCTTGTCCTTGTCCTTGTCCTTATCGCCCTCGTCTTTCTTCTCCGCCTCGTCGCCTTCGTCGTCATTCTTTTTCAATAGGGGATTCGGCGTCTTCTTGTCGAGCACGGCGAGAAACACGGAGTAGGTCGCCCGATTGTCGGTGTTCGACTGGTCAAACCACTGCTTGACCGGCCCGGCATCCGTTGACGCGAGAAAATACAAGTATTTGCCACTCGCATCGAAAACCGGTTCTCCCGTCTCAGCCAGTCCATCCGTCACCGCCGTCGACTTACCCGATTCGAGCGAATAGAGCCGAATTGTCTGGAAATAGGCCTTGTTCGTCTTCGTGTAGGCGAGCCATCGCGAGTCGGGCGACCAGTCATAGCTTAGCGTATTCGTCGGGCCGTAGATCGGCTCGGAATCAATGGTCGTGCTTCTTCCGGTTTCGACATCAAGAACATACACAGTTCTGGAATTATCGATGTAGGCGATTTTCTTCGAGTCGGGTGACCAAAGCGGGCGGTCGTAAAAGCCCGAGCCATTAAGCCGATGCGACTTGGCGGAACCTGTGCCATCCGCCGGGGCGATCGACAGGATATACTCACCGGAGGCATCGGTGAAATAGGCGATCGATTTCCCGTCGGGTGACCAGATCGGCGAGCGCTCATTCGCGGCAGGTGTCTTTGTGAGATTCTTCGGGTCGCCGGTCTTGGCGGGAAGCGTGATCACTTCACCCCGGACCTCCATGACGGCGCGTTTGCCGCTGGGGGAAATGTCGGTGCTTCGCACGTGCTTCTTGGCGTCGACAAACCTTGGTCTCGTCTCGACAAGATCGGCCGCGACGCCGATCTTGAGCCGCTCGGGCTGCCTGGAGTTGGTGTCAAACAGGTAGAGTCGTCCGGCCTGCTCGTAGACGATCTTGCCCGCGCCCGCGGATGCGGCGTCGATGGGGAATTGGTCGTAGAGGCTCAGCCGTTCGATTTTCTTCGACGAGCGCTGGTAGGCATAGAGGTTAAACTCACCATCGCGGTCGGAAAGAAAGTACAACGCATCGCCCACCCACATCGGATAAGTGTCGTTGCAGCGCGACTCAGGCTGGGGAACTTGCTCGACGGAAAGTCCATCGAGCGTGAGAATCCAGATTCGCGAGGTCCGGCCTCCCCGATAATTCTTCCACTGACGAAAGGCTTCGGGAAGCGGTGTGTAAGCCAGGAATTTGCCGTCGGGCGAATAGGCCGCGCGCTCACCGCTGGGAATCGGTAGCCGCGTGGGGAAGCCGCCTTTGGTCCCAACCGTGAAGAATTGGGAAAATCGGTTGGTGAACACTTGACGTTGTGATGAGAACAGGACAGCGCCCTCGGGTGTGAACCCTCGGACGACATCATCGCCGGGATGCCATGTCAGCCGAGTCGGCTCGCCGCCGCCGATCGGGATCACATAAACGTCTGCATTTCCGTCGTAGGTTCCCGTAAAGGCGACGAGTTCACCATCGGGCGAGAGAAAAGGGCTGGATTCGGGACCGGGATGCGCCGTGAGGCGGCGAACCTCGGAGCCGTCAAGACGCGATGTCCAGAGATCGTCGGCGTAGACGAAAACAAGTCGGTCCTTTCCGACGGTAGGCTCATGGAGGAATCGCGTGTCGTGCGTGTCGACCGCGCGAGCGATATCCGGCATAGACAGAAACACGGTCAAACTCAGGAAAACGGCAATCCGATACATGGGACGAGCCTCGATGGTCGTGTGGCGTTTTCGAAAGGGGGCATCGACGTGAGGGTAACCCGTAAAAGCCTTGAGCCGCAACATCTCGGCCAATTCACAATTTCAGGAATAGCCCGTTTTTCTCAAGGTTGCGGATGAACAAATAATTAAGTCCGAAATAAACGGCGAACCCCGCCGCGACATACCACCCCGGCGCATCCTTGGGCATCCAAGGTTTGACGGCCGCGGCCACCAGGTCATGCAAAATATACGCGAGCAGCGCGTTGGTACCGAACGTTCGAAAGAGCCCGATGTTCAAACCTCCTTTGTCGGTCACGATCACGAACATGGCGTAAACCGCCAACGAAATCCCAGCGGCGAACGTGAGATAAGAGACGCTTCCGGTGCGTTGCGACATCGTCCAGATCGTCACCGGCGCGTTCGATTCCACAAGCACGGGCGCTCCGCCCATCCAGGCCATCCCGACCCCCACGGCCATCAGCAGAGCCGAGAATCCAGCGAACGTCGCGAGCGAGCGTAAACTCGCGCCGTGTTCGTTCACTACGTCGTATGCGAGCGTCCCGACGAGCAGAGGCACGGTCCAGGTCAGGAAGCCGAGTTGCCCGCCATCAATGACGGGAGTATTCCAAGCGAAGTCGAAATAGAACCCTTTTGAAAGGCCGAGATGCAAGGCCGCCGAGCCGACGAGAAAGAGGATGCGGACGGCGGGCCGAGCCGCGATCACGGGGAGCACCCACACCGATGTCATCGCGATATGCACAAGGGTCTGAAACAATTCGCGCTTGAACGCCGTCGCGAAAAACCCTTGAAGTCCCAGGCTCTGAAGCTCCACCCACGACTTCACTCCGCCGTCGAGGTGATAAACGACAAAACCGACGAGGATCAGGCCGAGGTTGCGACGAAACGCGGAGGCGATCGCGGACGCTTGCCCGACCGCCGCGAGGCGACGAAGGTAGGTGAGCCGATAGGCAAACCCGACCGCGAAGAAGAACTGAGGCATGATCGTATCAGAGTAACTGCAATACGTGTTGTGGTGCTTCAGAATCGAGGGCCAGGCCTCGAATCCGTTGAGAAAATTGACGAAAAGCATGCCGACAACCGTATAGCCCCGGAACTGGTCGAGCGATGCGATGCGAGTGGATTGTGCCAAGAGGGGGCTCCGGGGCGTTAAGTGAAGTTGATCGCGCCGACAGCATATCACGGCGGAACGTCGGACCCTGAGAACTCCCTTCACTTCACCGCCATCCCCGAAATTCGACAATACCCTGGACTCGCCCGGGCCAGAAGCCCCGGGCGTCGGGGACGTCGATGCCACAAAGAGAGTTACGAAATCTGTTACAGTGGAGCGACACAAAGGCCCCTGCGTAACTGGTGGAGAAAACTCCGAAGCCGGTCTGAATCGGGGTCGAGCAAGAACGATGGAAAAGTCCGACGATACTCCCTCGGTTGGAACTCGTGTAGGGTTGCTTTCATGCCGATCACGATTGGTCAGATCGATCTCTGGCTGGTGCGCCTCCCTCTTGTCCGGACGTTCCGGACGAGTTCGAGCGTCAAGAATTACCTTGATCATATCCTCGTCCGGGTTGAGTGCGACGGGCTTTTCGGGTGGGGCGAATGTGCCAGCCCTTCCGACCCTTATTATTGCCCGGAGACCACTGGGACGTGCTGGCATCTCCTCGAAGATTTTCTCTGCCCCTTGGTGCTGGGAAGACGCTGGAATTCGATCGATGAACTGATCGGTTTCTACTCGCGAGTGAAAGGGAACAATTTCGCCAAGGCCGGCCTGGAAATGGCCTGCTGGGACTTGCTTTCGCGTCAGCGGGGAAAGCCGCTTGCGACTGTGCTCGGCGGCACCAGAGCCGAGATCCTCTCGGGTGTGAGTCTTGGGATTGAGTCGGAGACAAGTGCTCTTCTCGATCAGGTCGATCGCTATGTTTCCGAAGGTTATCGCCGGGTAAAGCTTAAAATCATGCCAGGCAAGGATGTCAACGTGGTCCGGGTCGTGCGTGAACGATTCCCTGATCTGCCTCTCCAGGTGGATGCCAATTCCGCATATACGCTCGACGATTTGCCGACTTTGATTCGGCTGGACGAGTTCGGCCTGCTTTTGATCGAGCAGCCCCTCGCACACGACGACATCATCGATCACGCCCGATTACAGCAAGCGCTTTCGACTCCGATTTGCCTTGATGAAAGTATTCATTCGGCGGATGACGCGCGAAAAGCGATCGAGATCGGGGCATGTCGGGTCATCAACATCAAGGTCAGTCGCGTCGGGGGTTTGCGAGAGTCGAAACGGATTCATGACGTCTGCGTCTCAAAGAGCGTTCCGGTCTGGTGCGGGGGCATGCATGAGTTTGGGATCGGACGCGCGGCGAATGTCGCGATAGCGAGTCTTGCCGGATTTTCCCTTCCTGGCGACGTTTCGGGATCGGACAAATACTATCGCGAAGACATTGTCGAGCCGCCAATCATGGCGAACCGAGGTGCCGTGGCGGTTTCGACATTACCGGGGCTTGGCCATGAACCCATCATCGAAAGAATCGAACGCCAGACGCTCCGATCGCTCACCCTCAAAGCGGGCCGATCATGACACAATCATTAATGAATCTGCTGGCGACGCGGACGGATGCCATGGTGTCGGCGATCGAGCGGCTTGTGAGGCATGAGTCACCAAGTCGAGACAAGGCGGCATTAGATAAGCTTGCCGACACGATCTCAGGGCGATTCGAGCGGATTGGCGCGTCTGTTGAAAGACTCGACAACCCAATCAGAGGTGATCATCTCCGCATTCGTTCAGGAAGCGAAGCGGCCGACTCGCGACCGGCCCTGATTCTGGGGCATTTCGATACGGTCTGGCCGATCGGAACGCTCCGAAACATGCCCTTCCGGGTTGAGGAGGGATGCGCGTACGGTCCCGGCGTTTTCGACATGAAGTCGAGCCTGGTCATCCTGGAATTCGCACTCTCGGCCTTGAAGGACCTGGGAATTCCGACCGCGCGACCAGTCGAGCTGTTGCTGACGTCCGACGAGGAAATCGGAAGCTTGACATCGCGGTACTTGATCGAGGCGGCCGCCCGAGAGTCCGCCTACGTCCTTGTACTCGAGCCGCCGCTCTCCGGTAATCGCTTCAAGACGGCCAGGAAGGGTGTGGGGGGGTTTACCCTTGAGATCACGGGGAAGGCTGCGCATGCGGGTGTCGAGCCAGGAAAAGGAGTGAACGCGATTCTTGAACTCGCCCATCAGATTCTAAAAATCAATGCGTTGGCTGATGCGAAGGCGGGAACAACCCTGAATGTCGGCGTCGTTGAAGGGGGCACGACGCCCAATGTCGTCCCCGCTTTCGCAACGGCACGTATCGATGCGCGGGCTTCCACCCTGGACGAAGCGAAACGGATCGAGGAAGGACTCGCGAGATTGAC
>JAYVYS010000112.1:0-10845 GCA_043784005.1 Isosphaeraceae bacterium | reverse complement strand
TAGTGTTTCCAGAATGGCCAATGACCCTCCGCCATCGCCCATTCTTTCCTCAGCGGACCTGTTCCCTACCCTCAACGAACCTCGACCCGAACCGAACGGGATTCATGCTTACCAAATATGTCCTTCCGCTGATTGCCGTCGCCGGAGTGACTTTTGCGATCTACACGGTGGTCCAAGCCCGGCAATCGGCTCCTTCCTCGCGGCCGGTGGTCACACCTCCCTCTCGGCCCAGCGCCGATCGCAACCTCGCGGGTGCGGGGATTGTGGAGGCCCAGCGCGAAAACATCCCGATTGGCGTCAACGTTCCGGGCGTTGTAACAGACATTTTCGTGAAAAAAGGGGACCAGATCGCCAAGGGTGCCCCATTGTTCCGCGTCGATGATCGCGAACTGAAGTCAATGCTCCGCGTGAGAGAGGCCGAATACGCCGCGGCCAAGGCCAATTGGCACAAGCTCAAAGCCGCCCCTCGCCCTGAAGACATTCCTCCCGCCGAGGCTGCCGTCGAGGAAGCGAAGGCGAAACTTAACGACTCCGAATCAGCAATGGGACGCACCGAACGTTTGTACAACCGTCAGATGGCTCCCGCCAGCGATTTCGATAAAGATCGGTTCGTTTACTATGGATCAAAGGCCGCGCTCACCAAAGCCCAGGCCGAGCTCGACCGGATTCGTCGCGGCACCTGGAAAGAAGATCTTGATGTCGCGCAGGCTGCGGTTGATCTCGCGCAGAGCCAGATTGATAGCATCAAGATCAACTTGGAACGCTTGACCGTGACGTCGCCCAGCGATGGGGAAATTCTGCAACTTAATGTTCGCCTTGGCCAGTTCGCGGCGATGACGTGGAAGGAACCCATGATCGTCCTCGGCGACGTTCAGCGCCTTCATGTCCGGGTCGATCTCGATGAGAACGACTTGCCCTGGTTCGAGAAGAACGCCAAAGCGATCGCCACGCTCAAGGGACGTCCCGGTGTGCGGTTCCCGCTCAAATTCGAGTACGTCGAGCCTTACGTCGTCCCCAAGCAGAGCCTCACGGGCTACAACTCGGAACGGGTCGACACCCGCGTGCTCCAGGTCGTTTATTCGCTGCCCGACCATCGCCCCGTCGATGTTTACGTCGGCCAGCAGATGGACGTCTATCTAAAGGCGGCGGAAGGCAAGGAAGGCGTGAGCCTCGACTCGGGAGCCCCGATGAGCGATCCGTTCGCGGAGCCTTCGGAACCAAAAGCCGTGAAGCCGGCGAACAAAATAAACGGCACTCCCAAAACGAGGTTGCCCGGCTAATTTCAGCCGCGAAACAACGTCTGGCGTCGATCAAGGGCGGGCTTCTGAAGGAGGCGCGCCCTTCGTCTTTTCACCCTCGGATTTTACGGGAACGACCTTGAAGAACACGGTCTTCAGCGCGGGAGCGCTCTGACCAATTTCGTCGCGGAGGGTGATCTCAAGCTGATAATCGCCGGGCTTAAGTGTTTTCAGCGAGATCGCGTTCTTGAGGAAAATAGGCATCTCGCGCGTATCGGCCTTGGGTTTGTAGTCGAGCAAATTCGTTTTTTGCCAGACGACGGGTTTCTCGCCCTTGCGTCGGATCTTTCCGTCTTGCGTGAAGTGAGCTTCGAATTTCTCTCCCGCCGGCGCGACTTTGAAATGTCGGGGACGGAAATAGACGAGGAGCTTGTCCTCGCTTGTCAACTCCGGGCTCTTGAGCTCCTCATAATCCTCGAAGCCCCGCACATCCTTGCAGAGGATCGGCTCGGTGATGCTGAAGGAGCGGTCGTCTTTCGGAGATTCCCGGGCCGGGGAAGTCTGGAATACGGTGCAGAGCGTGAGCACGACCGGAATGATCGGGAACATTTGAAATCGAGAGGGCATCCCTTTGCTCATCGAGAAGACTCCCCAAACACGCCCGAGCAAACCTCGCCTTGAAACTACCGTCGTAACGCATCCTCGGTCAATCCTGTGAAAGACTGAGGATTGGGAAAGAGAATCGGCGAAGGAGGGCATTGAGGAAGGTTCGGGGGCAGGGTTGGTCGATGGCGAAGAATGGGATGATGGGCTCGTGGCGCGAGGACCGAAAAAAAAGGACGGTCACCCGACGGATCGGGAGACCGCCACAGGAACGGCAAGGAAGCCACGATGCCTCGTTTATTGGGCCGGTTGGCCTTGGACCTTGACACGACGCCGCAGGTGCAGAGCCCCCGCGCCGGCGATGCAAGTCCACGCGAGCAGCGTCGCGGGTTCAGGGATGCTTTCGGGGGAAAACGCGGGAACCCTGGTGAAGCCCAGCGCCGCCTCGCCCACGACCCGGTCGTCGGGAGACCCGGCGTACGCTTTGATCCAGAGGCCACTGAAGGGGTCGAGTCCCTTGATGGCGCTGAAGTTCTTGATGGAAAACTCAAGGTCGGGATGCGCCTGCGAGGGGTCGTAGGCGAGCGTTCCTTGGTTGGGCGTCAAGTTCTTCCCGAAGTTATACGCCAGTCCCAGCGACGGGTTGATATACGACGAAACGGTAAATCCATCGAGACCCGGACCGGCCGACGTTTTGTCCGCCGGGATCCCTGCGACGATGATCGGAGTGCCAGGCGCTCCTTTCACGGTCGTCGAGTCCGCGGCGAAGGCGATGGCGACGGATTTGTGACCCCCCAGGTGGGGATCATTGATCCCTCCCGCGGCAATCATCTGGGGGCCGGTGTAACCGGGATCGCCGTTACCGTCGGCGTCTCCAAAGACACTTTTCACACCCTTCGCATTCGTGAACGTTTCAAAACCGACCGAAAGGGTATCGGTCTTGGGATCGTAGCTTGTCCTGATGTCCTTGATTGCCCAGCCCGAGACCCGACCGAGGTCGGTCATCCACTTGTCGGGGCCGACCACCAGCGGACTATCGCTGACGGGCGTGACGTGGACATTCGGGTTGCTCGGGTTGAAGTCGTTCGACACGAACCCCGTGAAACTAATCGGGGCCGCAAGGACGGGACGAGCCCCGATCAGCGCGAGCGAGGCAAGGCCCCATCGCAGCAATCGAAGGCGCACCATAACGAGTCTCCTCCCACGTAATGGTAGACGAACGACACCGGCCGAAATGTGCCGGGGAACGATGCGAGATCGGGGGGTCGTCCCCCTCGGCACCGGCGGGCGGGCTCTCCAAGCCCGAATCCGGCGGTCAAGGACCAACCGACGGTGAAGAATTCTTCTGGGCTCGGCCGGGCGGCTCAAACCCCTCCGGCAACATCCGGCGGCGAAAGCCTCCCTGCCCGAGTCGGGTCCGTCCCTCGCAGGGAGTGGACCACGTTAGAAAGGACGCTGGCGCGATGTCCATGATCTCTAGGATTCTAGAAACGGTTCGGTCGTGGCGACAACGCCGCGGTGGTCCCAAGACCTCCCGACGCGCCGACGTCTCTATGGAACAACTCGATCATCGGCAACTTTTGGCCGTCAACTTCACGGGAATCGTCGCAAACGATTTTCCCGCCGCATTGCAACCAGGCGTCGTGATCCTTCCAAACGGACCCACCGTCCAGCATCCAAGCATCGCTGCCACCTTGCAACCGATCGTCAAAGTGTCCGGCTTTGACATCAACGGCCTTCGCGTTAGCTACGACAAAGCCGCCGACACGTTGAACATCGGGATCGAACAGCCCAACAGCAACCCGGCCGACCCCGCGAGTCTCCCGGTGGTGGCGGGCGATGCCGACAATAACGGCAACGATGGCACGGTAAACCCGGCCATCACCGCGCTACCGAGCTTCGCGAATTTCAACGACTTCGCCATGTACGGCAGCGATGAGTACATGGGTGTCTTCCTTGATCTCAAGAACACGGGCAAGCCTGACATCGTGGCAGGCTATGCGATCAACGATTCACGCTCGCCCAAAGAGTATCAAGTCGCCAAGGCGATCGACAACCCCAGTCCCAATCCTCCAGACTTCGGACAGGAACTTCCGCAGTTCGAAGGGAACGTCTACAAAGTCAACTCGCCCCAGCATCCGGCGCTTGAGTTTGCGATTTCCCATTTCTCCGAGCTTTACCTGCAAGAGACGGGCAAGGCACTCGGCACGACCACGAATCCCGTCATCAAAATGGGAGCGTTCGCGGGGTCGGGGTCGGACCTTGGGATCGGTGAGGCGTTCTACCCCGCCGCCGACGTCAGCCTTCAACAGGCGACCATCACGCCGACAGTCTGCCCACCCGTTTCACCGCCGATCATCATCAATCCCCACTCGAACCGGCATATCAACACAGCTCACCCAGGCTTGATTCGCGTCAACGTCCTGGGCAGCTCGGGGTTCGATGTCTCCAAGATCGACCCGACGAGCGTCACGCTCGGTGGCGCCCACCCGGTCTTCGCGTTCGACAGATTCATTAACAAAGACGAATGGCCCGATGCGACTTTCGTCTTCAAAGGGACGGATGTCACACTCCCGAGAGGTTTCACCGAAGCGAATGTCTCCGGCAACCTCACCGACGGCACCTCCTTCTCCAGCTCGGTGAGAGTGTTCAACCGCGATCGCTCGTTCTACTCTCCCTCACAGCTTTTAGGAGCGGAACAGCGTCAGGCGGAGCGCTCAGCGAGGGCCAACGGCTTCCTTGTTTTGCCCACGGGTAGCCCGATCGCGGCCAAGTCGGTAAAAATCGCCGCGACCAGCGGTCCGATGAAGATGACCGGCACTTCCCCCTTGGCGACGGCCATTGCCATTCCCGGCGTCTCACCCTCGTCGAAAGCGCTGAACGTCTCTTACGCGGCACCCGTGACGACCGCAACAACGGTAACGCCCAAACATATCGCGATGACAGGCCCCGTGATCTCGATACCGACCCGCAGCCAAAATGCCAAGGGGGCCGTCAAAACACCTCGGATCTCGGCGAAGCTTCAGGCAAGCGTGAACCGATTCGCACGATCGACCGGGGCGGTCAACTTGAACAGCGGTCAGGCCATCGGTGCTAGCTCCGCCTGATCAGCCCACATGCCCGAAGGTTTTCGTCAACGTCCCAGACAAACCCGCGGTGTCTTCCGGATTGCCCCGGAAGATGCCACGGGTTTTTCCAACGACGCGGACTACCCCATCCTCTGAGATGACTCTTTCAATGGCGCAAGCTAAACTAGGAAGCCGCGCTAGAACGCCCTTTCGTTGGGGAACGACCGGCCCGCTTATTGCCAGAGATCGAGGTTCCGGCCATGCTCGTGATCAACGACCGACTTTCGATCCCGCTCTCGGAGTTTCAATTCGACTATGCCAGGTCGGGGGGGCCCGGCGGACAGAACGTCAACAAGGTCAATTCGAAGGTTCTGTTGCGCTGGAACCCGGCGACAAGCCCGAGCCTACCAGGACCCATACGGGAGCGCTTGTTGATGCTTGTCGCGAACCGCCTGACGACCGAGGGCGACCTCTTGATCACCTCCCAGACGACACGCGACCAGAGCCGGAATATGGCGGATTGCCTCGACAAACTTCGTGCGATCCTGATCAACGCCGCCAACCCGCCCAAGGCCCGTAGACCCACACGTCCGACCTTGGGTTCACAGATCCGGCGGGTGGAGGACAAGTCTCGTCGCGCCAAGACGAAAGAAGGACGTCGAAAGCCGGAATCCGAATGACGGGATGTTAAACAGTTCACAAATACCGGATGAGAAGACAAGCCGATGAGCGATCGCACACCGTACCAAGATAAGATCATCAAGCGCTATTATCGAAATTTCGATGCGATCAAATACCAACGACTTTGTGATCTTGTCTCCGAGCTTTATTTGGCTGAAGAGAGAAAACGTGAACGTCTATGGAAGCAGGCTTCAGAGTCGTTACGCGCGCTCGGGTTTCCAGAGAGCCGGATCGAGCATCTTCTCGTGAAGAAGGATCCGGCACTGATGGCGGGAGTGCTCAAGGAATTGGAAGGAAAAGGCTGAAATTCGAGCGAATGAGGCGAGTGCTTCACGCTCAATCTGCTTCATCTCAGACCAGATTCGATCAAAACGGGACCGTCGTGTTGCCAAAATGCAACAGTCCCGTCGTTTTTTTGAAACCTCCCCTGCACTTGAAATTCCCTCGCTTTGGTGCCCCCAGTACCACGAAGCCAAGCCCGAATTGCTTCACGCCTTGCCGTGTGACCTATTACGATCCGACCCACCAAAAACGCGGCGTCACGTTTACTTTTCCAACATCCGATCATTCCTGAATTGTGGACCGAATCTCTGCGAATCCCTTCAATTTCCGCCTGAAATGCAATAATTACGTTCGTTAATATCTCCACTCAAGAACGGTTTTGACCCGTTCCGAACCTTTCGATTCTCACGGTCCGGAATCGGTCCGCAGTGGTACAGGATCGCGTTGGATGGCCAAACTTTCGTCCACAACCGACCGATTCGGGCCTGCGACGTTCTACAAACGGAGAGTGACGTCGCTCAAATAATTTTGTTTTTGCCAGATTTGGCTTGTTGACGCCGGCTCGAAGGTTTTGTAAGTTTTTATTCAGTTGCTCATTGAGCAAGGTTGCCAGTTGAAGCCGGAACCACTCGGTTCCGACCGGCGCGTGACATCATGGTTGCGTGTCATCTCGTTTAAAGCGTGTTACGTTACGAATTTCTCTCCTTTCTGTGGCGCGAGGGCGACACGATGTCACTAGCTCAGCGGGTCCGCGATTTTCGGTATTCCAAGGGGTGGGGACCGGACGAGCTGGCCAGCCGCGCGGCGATCTCTCGTACGGCGCTGTACCAGATCGAAAGTGGTAAGACCGAATTGCCGAGAGCTGGAACGCTTCGGCGGATCGCACTTGCACTTGATGTGTCCATGGACACGCTGCTCGGTCATGCGGAAGCGGCTGCGGCTGTCGCGTCTCTCGCGGCGGCCGGCGTCTCGGCTTCTCCCCCTTCTCGAAACCGGGGCGGGTCGGAATGGTATCCCGTCGAGGGCTCGTCCCTCTCTCAGCCCAGTCATCGCGCGTCCGCCCGGTTTGATCCGGCGGAGGGGCGCTTCGCTGTCGAGTATGTTCCAGGGACGGACGGGGGTTCGCTCGGTCGTGAACGCGAACTCGTCAAGAAATTCCATGACCTCCTGGCATCACCACTTGGTGATCCCGTCGCCAGGATCGTTGAGGAAACGCACCGATTGCTCCCCCAAGCCCGAGTGGCCTCATACGACTAAACACCGATAATCGTAATGACGTCTCATGGCCCCTGCCCGCTGCCCGACGGTCGTTCCAATGGTTGAAACACTTTTGTTTCGACACGTTCGTCTGTCAGCGGTGAGGGTCCATCGACGATCCGTCGAGGCATTCTCAAGGAATGAGTGGTAAGCGTCCCGCCTCTTCGAAAAAGATCATGTAGAATTCCTCAAGATCTCTCGACGCCCTGCCGGCCCCGGTGTGCCCGCAGCCGACTGGGCGGTTTCTTCACTTGAGGCGGCAACATGAGTGGCAGGATCATTAGATCGTTCGCGATCGTCATTTCCGGATCGACCCTTATCTTCTTCTCGACCGCGAAAACCGAAGCGGGTGGACCCCATCCTCGGCGAGGAACGGTGTCCACACCCACCGTCCGGTATTTCCCGACCAACGTGATCGCCCAACCACCTCTCGGCTCCGGGTTCGTTTCGACCCCGTACATCAATGTCCGAGGGAATGGAACCGCGGGCGGCGGCTATTCGCCTCTCGGTCAGTTTGGCGATACCACCATGGTGATCCACGGGCCGCTCTCCGTGTTTCGATCGACTTCCGCCCCGATCGCAATCTACTCGCGAGGATACGACGGTCGGATCACGGAGGTTCCCGCGACCTCGTTCTCCAGCCCGAATCAACCGAGACTGTCCCCCGTCGTCTATCCGACGCAGGCGACAAACTATTACGGGTTCAGGCAATCCGGAAGCCCGCCATGGTGGCAGAATGCGACCAACTGGATTGACCAAAATTGAATCTCGGTTGATTCGATTCCGACGCATTCCGCTTCAAGGGTTGCCCGATCCGATGCGTTGGCGAAGGGCCAAAAACCTTTCGCGAAGCTCGCCTCCTGCCAGGTCGGGGTGAAGGATGGCGGTGCCATCAATGAGCTGAAGCGCTTCCTTGGGTTTGCCCGCTCGATACGAGGCCAGCGCCAAGGCGTAGCGCGCTTCAAACCACGGGACCGAGCCCGGGGAAAGCGCCCGTGATCTTAGACGGTGAACATCCACGGCAAGTTGGAAAGCTCCCAGTTTCATATAAGTTTCCGCGAGATCGCGAAGTTCTTCGTTTCCGCTCCAAGGAAGCCGTTCGGCGCTATTGTTCAGCGCGCGACGCGCCGCGGGTTCGTCTCCACTGAATAACAAGGCGCGGATCTCTCGCAGATGAAACTCGGCGCGGGTCGGCGCATCGAGTGCTTCGAGGTGTTCACCCGCGCGCGACAGTAACAAACGCGCCACATACCCCAGACGTCGGGCTTTAAGATCCGATTCGGTCTCGGCGGCGGCTCGGTCGATCAATCGGACCAATGACAGCAGGGCCACGGGATTCGATTCTTGCGCCTCCTGCCTGGCGAGTTGCTCGACCTCCACCCAGCGATTTGCCGTGGCAAGCGCCAGGATGTTCAGCCTTCGAGACGCCTCTCGTTGTGAAGGAGTCGTCGCCGACTTCTGCACCTTCTCGATGGCGGCAATCGCTTCGGGAATTCGACCGAGTTTGGGAGTCAGTTCGAGCCGCGCGATTGCCAACAGAAATTCGTTAGATTCGCCTTCGCCTCGGGCGGCTTCGAGACTTGTCGAGAGAAACGTCCTCGCCTCGCCGATCGTTTTCTCAAGCGCCGCGCGTTCACCATTTCCTCTTTGCGTATCGATCGCCTTCTGGTTCATCTCCGCCATCACGAGCCGGGATTCGAGCCAACGCGCATGGCCATGAGGAATGGCATTCCAGAGGCTGATTGCCAACGCGCGGTCGGATTCCGCCAGGCGCAGCTTGCCGTACAGCCAGCGCGCCTCCGACGTCGTCGGATCATTCGGGAAATCTTTGATCTGCTGTTTCAACGCGGCCGCGTACGACTCTTCCGTCGCGCCGGGTCGTTTCAAGGCCAGGGCACGCCCTCTCGACAGGATGCGAAGCATCCCCGCGCGTGCTCTGTTAGGGCCCGCCTGGGGATTGTCGATCACCCGCGTCAGAAACGGGTCCGCTTCCGCGAATTTCTCAGCTTGAAAATAAAACGCGCCGGCACGGAGGAGCAGTTCGGTCGCCAGCTCGGGGTTTTTCAACGCCTCGGCACGACTGGCCCCCTTGCGTTCAAGGTCCCCCGCGCGAGAGGGATCGCCGAGTAGAACCGCTCCCATCGCAAGCAAGTCCCACGATGTCGCATTGGCCTGAGAGGATGGCTCGCCAATCGCCTGCGCCGTCGACAAAAGCGCGGAGCGGGCGTCTCCTCGCTGGGAATCACGCAGCCGCGCAAGCTCTCCAAAAAGAGCGATTTCCGCAGCGTTTCTCTTCCCGATGTCGGCGGTTCCGGAACGCAATGCAAGGAGCACCCGAACCTTCAACGGCGTTCGCGCCTCGGGTTCAATCGGCGCGGCTTCGATCGCTCTAAGGGCTTCGTCGTACGCCCGAGAACCGAGCAAGAGTTCGAGGCGGGCATCCAGTAGGTCGCTCGCGGGAGGGGCGGGCTTCGCAGCGGCGGCCGCATTGATCTCGATCGTCGCCTTTTCAAACGCGCCCAGACGCGCATCGAGCGTTCCACGGAGCAGTCGGGCAAATCCCGACAGGGAATTTTCCGTGATCAGCGGCTCGATGACCAGTCGCGCCTCGGTATTTTTCACCTTGCGCTCCACTTCGTCGGGCAGCACTTCAGCGAGGTCCGCGAGTGCCTGAGCCGTCCGATACCGGACATTCTGCGCAAGGACGTCGTTCAAGTTGGGCGGCAGTGAACTAAGGACGGTTTTGAAACGTTCCGAGCACTCCCTAAATTCCTTGATCGCCCCTGCGCGCGCCGCGGCATCGGTCGGATTTGCCTGATAGGCCTGAAGCCATGTTCGGGCACGGGCCCATAGGTAAACCGAGGCCTGAACGCGAAAGGTTTGACTCAACGAATGCCCGGGATTTCGAGCTGAGAACGTGTCGAGGATCTGGGCGGCTTCCGCCCAATACGCGCGGCGAAGCGACGAGGTGGAGGTCGTAAGCGCGGCACGATCGAGGGTCGCCGCCATTTCCAAGGCGATCCGCTCGCGATTCTCAAGAGCGACCGCCGTGTCCTCAATCGCTTTTCCAAGGGTCGCGAGGTGCGATCGCAAATCCGCGTCGGTGCGCGGCGGAGATGATTCTTGTCCATGAACCCGTCCGCACATGAGAATTAGGACAAATAAAAGAGACCTGTGTTTCATTTGATGAGGGGCGGATTTTATCATCATAAAAAAGGGGTGTTTATTAAACAATGATGAATCGCGCTACTCTTAATCACCCTGACAGGAGATTTTCGCGCGTCGTGGAACGGCTTTTTAGGTTTTAGGAGACCGAAGCAGGTCTTGGATGGCTTTGCGATACAACGGCTCGGAGCCCTCCGCGACGAAGGCGACGCTTGGCTCGTATCCACCTTCGGCGAACGAACGAGTTAACGGGATATACCAAGGGCCGCCATCGCCGTAGGCCGCGGTCGCGAGGAAACGATCAGGCTCAACCTTTTGAGCGTCGAGTTGATACTCCACAAACGTTTCGGCGGGCAGGTGCAGCAGAGTCCCCGCGTCGTGGCCGAGGTCGAGTCGAGAAAGCAGGATCGGCCGCTTTGATTCGAGCCGCGTCAGCCATCCGCAACTCATCGCGCTACGGTTTCGGTTGACCACGGTTTGTTTCGGATCGGCGATGATCGCCTTGAGTCGATCCAGGTCGAGGTCGGACCTTGGCCCAAACTGGAACGGAG
>JAYVYS010000111.1:0-2491 GCA_043784005.1 Isosphaeraceae bacterium | reverse complement strand
CCCGGCCTTGAGGTGCGCCGCGAGTCGCGCGGGATCGACTTCTTCGCTCATTCCCCGCGTGGGCTCGGACAGGAAAAGGACCCCGATCGCCGCCAGCAGGCCGGGCAAGCCCACGACAAAGAACGCCAGGTGCCAGGAATACTCTTGGGCGATCCAGCCAGCGAGAGACATCCCCAGCGCCGCTCCCAGTGGCATCGAGAGATAAAAAAGCGACATCACTCGGGCGCGACGGTCTCTGGTGAAGAGGTCCATCAAGAGCGTCGGCGCGATCACGCCGAAGGTCGCCGCTCCGACACCCAGCAAGGCGCGAGACAGACTCAAATCGACATAGTTTCGCGCCAGCCCGCTTGTCATGGTCGCCACGCTCCAGACACCGACTCCGATCACGAGCAACCGGGTCCGTTTGAAACGGTCTCCCGCGTAACCTATCAACGGGCTCACCAGTGAATAACTGATCAAGAACCAAGTCGGCAGAAATCCCGCCTGGGTATTGGTCAGCTTCAGGTCGGTGATCACCTGCGGCAGCAGCGCCGAGAGCACGCTGCGGTCGGTGTGATCAAGCAGACTCATCGCGAAAAGCGTGAGAAACGTGACGGTCGCCCATCGCGCCGCCGGGGGAACGTCCGACCGCTCACGGTTCTCAGCAACAATCTCTTGCGTGCTCATCCTTCACTTGCCTTTGATTCATCGATCCGAGCAGAGTTGAGAGAGTCAGCGAAACGTGGCGGGTTCAACTTGGTGGTCCCGTGGGACCGACTCGGCAAGCAAGCTTCAGACGTTCGCCGGGTCCGCAGGGGTTCCGTCTTCCTCACGAAACTCTTCGATCCGGACGAGCAGGCGAAAGGTTTGCAGGAATCGCTCAAAGCTCGCGGGCGAAATCGTCTGAGGCGCACGCATGCGAATGGTCTTGCCTTCGTCGGCGTCCCACAAACGCAGATCGACGCGAACATCCCCGGATCGCGGCCTTCTTGGTGCGGGAGCCTCGGGAACAACCGCCGCGCGCGCGGTCGAAACCTCGACGACAGGTTTAGGCGCGGACACCGGCGAGCCTTCGGGACGGAACACCATATCGGCCCCGAGCGCTCCCGCGAATCGCGCCGATTCCAGAAAGGCCTCGGCTGCCGACTGCTTCGCCGAGGCGATGATATGGTGGCTGTGATAAAGCACGTTGCCAAGGATGGTCGCCTCGGGAACCTTCTTGCCTCCCAGGCGTTCGACAAGTTCGGCGTAGAGTGGCGGGCAGACCAAAGCCTGTCGGTAAAATCTGGGAAGCTCCGCCGCATCGATCGGATGGAGGATATCCCGCGCGAGAGAGGTCAGGCCATACCCCTCGTTTGTCAACGCGAGCAAGCCAAACTGCCTCGCGGCGCTCAGGCGTGCGGAGAACGTGTTGGTCTTGATATTCTTATAACCAAGAGCCGACGCGATATCGGAGGCGGTCAGGCCGTCGACACCAAGGTCCTGGATCGATTCGCAAAGCTTCAAGCACTCGGCCAGCCCCACGCCGGGATAGCGCGTGCTCCGCTCGCGACGGGTGCGCGACACCGATGACGAGGTCGATTCACTGGGAGGTTGGGGTTGAGCCATAGGATTCGGCCCGGGGTTGAGCCGGGTCTTCGCGTCGCGAGAGTCGTGGCAGGCCAAGGTGTGACAGGCCGATCGGAAGATCATAACCGATGAGTTCGATTGAGACGAACGATCTGTCTCCAATTTCGCCAGGTCTTGAAAGTGGGTCGTGTCCTAAACCCCGTAGCACGGTCGGAAAGCTGATCCATTCGGAAATCGACCAGAGGTGATCGGTCAGACCGGCGGCCATTGCGGGTGTCCGTTTCTGCCAATGACCTTCGCCAATTGGCTCTCGCAATGTTCTGACCGGCCAGCAAAAATTGTAACTGTACATCGTGAAGGAGGTGGCCGCTTCATGGAACCGCCAGTCCTTCGAGAATCGATAGGTCTTTCGCGACTTCCTCGCGTTGTGGTGCCGATCCGTCAAGTTTTGCCGTTCGATAAACGAGGCATTGATCGAGCGGCTCATACGCGAGCCCTTCAGCGCTGTCGACACCGCCGCCATCGTGCCGAAGATCACATGGGTCAGGATCGCGACGACCCGGCCCTTGGCTTTCCTCTTCTCAACCGTGGCATACATCAGGTCCACCGGTGGCACCTTGGACGCCCCCACCGGGCGGCCCGGCTTGCCTGTGCGGGGAGGTGTGACCGTATCGCCGTAAGCCCCGAGAATCGCCGTCTCATAGGCCGGATAGCTATCGCTGGTCATCAGCCTCATGATCCGGCCCCCGGTTCGTGCGCGGAACTCGTCAACCAACGCTTCGGTGCTCTCGACGTCGCGAGCCCCCGGCATGACGACGATGACCAGGCGATGTTCGGGGTCGAAGGCCAGGGCGATTGCACCGTAACTTATTCACCGAATAGCACTTGCTGTAGATAGTTCTCGTTCCATGCTGCGATCAGGCGTTTGTTCTTGATGCCAACC
>JAYVYS010000110.1:0-10990 GCA_043784005.1 Isosphaeraceae bacterium | reverse complement strand
GCGAACGAATTGGCTATCCCAAGGAACGCGAAGGTCAAGTGGACTGCCTTTGGAAGCCTCGTCCTCCCAATCCGCCAGGAAATCTGGCTTGCCGCTATTGTTGCTGCTAACCTTTGCGATCAGTTCTCGGTATGCTCGAGACCGGAAAAGGGTGGTCCGTGGTTGTCGAGACGATCAGGCTTCCTTCGCGAAGAATCGAGAAGGTTTTCGGGGCCGAAACATCTGTTGAACCGGTGCGGAAGGGCGTGCCACGGACGTCATGCATCAATACGTTGAGGGATGATGTCGAGAAAACGAAGAGAGCCGCTTCCTCTACCCGGTTGACTAACGACGATTATCCGATCAAGATAAAGCATGTGGAAAACTAGACAGGTCAGCGCAAGTTTCCCCCTCTCGATTGTCGTGAGTCTGATTCAACTGTTCTGCTGATGAATGATTCACCGGACCTGCCCGAGTGGAGCTGTTTCGCATGGCTGCGACAATGAATAATGTGACGTTTCCGCCAAAGCGAGTCCGACGGTGGAGGTGGCTATTATTCGGGATAATTCCCGCGGCACTTGCACTCGGATCTTGGTGGCTGACAGAACCTCTCGAAAAGCAAGAGGCAAGTCTTGCCGGCCTGGGCTCACCCGGACGCGCATCCACAATAGCGATGAGTTCGACCGCGAACTCCGAGGTGGTTTGGCCCGCGTCGGAATTACAGGGCGATGCGGCAAAGACCCTGGTGCTCGATGCGTTACTTGTCGCCAACGACCGACTGAATCGGCATGAGGGTTACACCGCCACGCTCCGTAAGCAAGAGCGGCTCAAGGGCAAGCTCGGGCCTGTTCAAACCTTGGAAATGAAGGTTCGGCGGCAACCTTTCGCGGTTTACTTCAAATTCCTTTCGCCTCAGGCTGGCAAGGAAGTCGTTTACGCGGAGGGTCATTACGACAACAAATTGATCGCGCATTCGGGAGGGGTCGCCCGATTGCTTGTTCCAAGGCTGGCGGTTCCTCCGGATCACCCGCTTGCTTTGGCGGACTCACGCCATCCTGTCACCGAGGCTGGACTCGCGAACCTCGTCGAGCGGCTTCTCAAATTCCGTCGTCTCGACATGGCAGACAGCGATGCGATAACGATTCTTGACCGTGTGACGGATGGTTCAGGGCGAGAGTGGCTTCGTTCCGTTCATCTTCATTCTTTGTCGGACGAGTCGCGGCCCTTCGCTCGGATTGAGGTCTTGTATGACTCCAAGACTTTCATCCCATTTCAGATCAGAAACTTCGACTGGCCGAATCCCGGGCAAAGCGGAGACCTTCTGCTTGCCGAAGAGTATGTGTACGAGAACGTAGATTTCGAGTCTCAGCTGTCCGCGCTGGATTTCGACCCGGCCAATCCGAATTACGCCTTTCATCGATATTGAGAACGCTCGACTCGTGCCGTCCGCGTCGGCTGCGCTGCTCCCCCCATCTCTGATTTGAACGTCAACGATTCATCGATTTAGGCCCAGAAATCGGGACTCTTCACAAGGGTTCTTCGCACGCTTTCGTTCGTGCGAACGGGCGGTCTCGACCCGGGGAGTGGTCATGATTGACGAACGTGCGGCAAGGCGGCCGGAATTTGTCGAGGGGCGTCGGGTCTACTTGTCCGACCACAACTGTTGGTCGCTTCCCATTCGGGACCCGGCGGTAATTGATCCCGAGTACGACGCTCTTCTCATTGCCGTGAGTCAAGCCGAGGATCGGAATGGAGCACTTTTCGCCGAGCTTGGATTGACGATTCACTTGCTGACGAGGAACTACCAGCTTCGTCCCTCGGATCTTGACGAGCTGCTGCGATTCGGCCCGGACGATGACGCGCTCTCGGTCTTGCAACGGGACGTCCACTTGCTTGTGCTCGCCTCATTCGGAGGATTCGATCGCCAACCGGAATGCTCGGGCGTGGAGCCGAGCAAGCCACCCGGGGTCAGTCGAGGATGGTCGTTCGGTTGGCTTGGGTTTCGTCGCGCGGTGCATTCCCGGGTTTTAACACCTACCCAGACGCCCGTTACGTGAAACCCTATCGACGCAATTTGATGCAAAACCGGTTCCCTTCGCGGGAAGGAGATCGATTCCGAAGGTTTTGACTCATTTCGTTAGGCGGAATCGTTTTTTAATTGCGTTCCCCCTGAATTTGGCCATTCTATTGAGGTTTTTCCTTTGACATGGCTTTACGTTTCGTCGAGCCTATAAGTGGTCGCCGTGACGATTCGCCGCTAAGGCGAAGAAATTGTGCAACTCATCATTCTTTCTGAGGAGGCGCTCTATGCGGGCTCGACGCTCCGGTTTCACATTGATTGAACTTCTCGTCGTAATCGCGATCATCGCGGTATTGATCGCTTTGTTGCTTCCCGCTGTTCAATCCGCCCGAGAGGCGGCGCGGCGAGTGCAATGCAACAACAATCTGAAGCAGCTTGGTCTTGCGATGCATAACTACGTCAGCACGATTGAAAAATTGCCGTGGGGTGCTGGACCCTGGGGCTGGAACGACTGGTCGGGACATGTCATGTTGCTCCCTTACATGGAGCAGCAATCAATGTTCAACGCGGTCAATTTCACAAACGGATGTGCGGACAATCGCTGCCGCGGGATGAACAATACGGCCGTGAACAATAAGCTGAGCGCCTTAATCTGTCCCTCCGATCCCGACAGATTGTCGAGCGTTCAGGGCCATAATAATTACATGGGCAATGCCGGCTCCGCTCCAAACGTGTTTTATGGAGGCCGCGGCGGCGGGGCCGCCGGGAGTAACCCGAGCCAGGGGGCCAAAGGGGTAATGGCTGGCGTCTTCTGCTTTGTCGGGGTTGCCTGCGACAACGGGCCGGCACCTCCTTGCGGCGCGGCGAATGGTCAAACACCCTTCTCGATCGGGTTCGCCGAAATCCTTGATGGCCTCTCCAATACCGCCGCGTTCAGCGAGCGTGTCAAAGGCCTAAACAGCAACAACAGTTCTCAATATGACGGTGGAACCCCTTCCGCCTCGCTCATCAATATCGCGGGAGTGCCGGTCAACGGCAACGTCGATACCGGCGATGGCGGACCCGCGCTGTTCTACGCCAAATGCAAGGCGGTTTCGCTGGCCAACGTTACCTCCTCCATGCTTGATGGGCAGGATTCTTCCGGATCACGGTGGGACGTCGGCTATGCCGCGGATACGCGATATAATCATGTTATGCCCCCCAACTCAACCAATTGCGACGGTGACAACGACGACGCCGGTCGACAGACCGCCTACGGCGCAAGCAGTCGCCATCCTGGAGGGGTCAACGTCTTGATGTGTGACGGCTCCGTCAAGTTTATCAAACAGACGGTCAACTCTGTCACCTGGTGGGCCGTCGGCACACGAGCGAACGGCGAAGTCGTCTCCGCCGACGCATACTGACCCGGATTGAGGAAGCGGACCGTTTGCTCCTCCCGCGAATCCCTCAAGCAAATGAGACAGCCGAAATAGGCTTGAGTTTGCCTTGAATGAAAACGGACGCCCGGCCCCATGCGATGCAAGGGGCCGGGCGTCGTTTGTCCTTACTCAAATGGCAATCAGCGTGGGGGTTTGGACTCTTCCCCAACCTCGAAATTGAAGGTGTTCTCGCCAGAAACCACCATCAACGCTCGCTTGGTGGCCTGGAGCGAGCCGTTTTTTTTCGTGATCGCCCCTCCCAGCCGGATGATATTCTCTCCGGTCAAGGTTTTGATCGTATAACTTCCGTCCTTGCCGATCGGGGCGGACCGCGTGGGAACGTCCGGGCGTTTGATGTTCGACGCGTCGAAGAGGATTTCCCCTTCGGTAGCGGGGTTCCCGGCGATCTTCACCACGCCCTTGACCGTTGCCTCGGTACTTGAGGAATCGACCGACAGAGCCGCGTTGCAGCCGAAGACAACCAGGAATGAGAGTGTGAGGCCGATGCTGATCAGCGCGCGGGGATTTCGTTTTTTCATTAAAACTCCCTGATTTTGACGAGATTTTTAATTACCGTCGGGTGATACTTACCTCAGCCCCGACCCTCTCTCAAGATCGCAGAATCAGCCAGCCGACTCAACATGAAATTCGCTTTCCAATAGGATTGTAGACATGGAGATAACGTCATCGCCTGGAGGGATAGTGAACGAATTCATTCCCTTCTTGAAGCTCAAGCAATCGATCTCCCGAGAGGTTTTCCCACACTTGGGTCAATCCGGAGGGCCAGCGGACTTCGAGCCGGGACACCGATTGCGCGTCACCAAGGCCGAAGAAGAGCCGCGAATCGGAGGCCGCCAGATAACTCGTTCCACTCGTTAGCCAACGCACCGCTATTCGTCCATTGGCGTGACACGTGACGCGCGCCCCCACGGGAGTCTTCAATCGCTTGCCGACCAGCTTGAGCCCCAGACTGTGCCCTCCCTCGGTCACGTTGCGTAAGAGTGACGCGGGTTGATCGCGGTGGACGATCACCAGATCGACCCTGCCGTCGCCGTCGAGGTCGCCAGCCGCCGAACCTCGGCCCACCACGGGACGTGCGAAATACTGGGAAATTGTCGGTGGAGAGAGCAAAAATCGACCAGGGGACGTGGCTCGGTAGAGATGGGGCAACTGCGCCATCGGATGACCTGCCAGCGGGCGGTCATCGACATGGCCGTTCGCCACGAAAAGGTCGAGAAATCCATCGTTGTCGACGTCCAAGGCGTTTGTCCCGAACCCGGTCACCGGACGGCTGGGCGCGTCGAGTCCGGAGGCAGAACTCCGATCGTCGAAGAACCCTCGCCCGATGTTCTTGTGAAACGTGTTCGGTTCATTCAAGAAATTCGTGTGGAAGATGTCAATCAACCCATCGCCATCAAGGTCATCGGCGACCACCCCCATGCTTGCGGTCGCGCGACCCGTCCCGTCGTATGCCAGACCCGAGCTGACGCCCACTTCCTCGAAATTCAACGCCCCGAGATTTCTGAAAAAGAAATTCGGGGCCGCGTCGTTCGCCACGAAGATGTCGAGTTTGTCGTCGCCATCGAGATCGGCGATAGCGAGCCCCAGGCCAAGTCCTCCCGAAAGCTCGAACCCGGCCTCGCGACCGACGTCGGTGAACGTGCCGTCTCCATTGTTCCTAAACAAATGATCAAACTGAGGCTGAAACTGGCCGGGAGGACAGTGCATCGGCCTACCCAGTGGATCTCGGCAATCGGGCTCTCGCTTGGGGTCGACTTCGACGTACGTGACGACGACGAGGTCAAGGTCGCCGTCGCCGTCGAGGTCGCCGAAGCCCGCCGCGGTCGTCCACCGCGAGGAACCGACGCCCGCCTGAAGGGTCCGATCCTCAAATGTGCCGTCGCCTCGGTTCCGATAGAGGACGGTATGGCCAAGCCCGGTCACGAAAAGGTCGTCGTGGCCGTCGTTATCATAATCACCCACAACGCAGCCCATCCCGTAGCCGCGTCCGCCGACCCCGGCTTTTTGCGTCACATCTTCAAATGTGCCATCGCCCAGATTCCGGAAAAGCCGGTTCGGGGAAGGGAGTTCGCCAGAGCCAAGAGGAAGGGGACAACCATTGACAAAATAGATGTCAAGCCGTCCGTCCGCGTCATAGTCGATCAACCCCACGCCGCCTCCCATAGTGTCCGGAAGCGTCGTCTTGGCCGAAGCCCCGCACTGGTACGCATAGTTTAGTCCGGCACGGCTGGCGATGTCTTCAAATCGGAAGCCGCGCACGACAGGCTTGGTGGCTACGGAACCTTGCTCGGTCGGTATCGTGGCGACCGCGGCCTTACGACGAAGCACGGTCAAAGCCGTCCTCGGACGCGGCTGATGTGCGAGCATGGATTGAGCCTCGGATCGGGTTGGATCGAGCCGGATGACCTCGCCGTACCACGCGCGGGCCTCGGCCTCTAGCCCACTCTCCTCGCAAAGCCGTGCGACTTTTGAGAACGTATCGGCGTCGCGACCTTCCCGCAGGCAGCGGTCAAGTTCACGGATCAGCGAGACACCTCGAACCCGGATCGCCTCGGCCCGTTCAAGGTACGGCTTTGCCCGGTTAACTCTCCCGAGTCGCAACAGTGACTGTCCGAGCTGATAATGGGCCTCGCGCTGATTGGGGTCGAGTTCCGTCGCGCGCTGCCACGCGTCCAAGGCGTGTTCAACTTTCCCGCGCACGTCCTCCGCCTTGCCGCGGAGATACCAGTATCGCCCTTGGATCGACGTGTTCACAGGTTCCGAGCCGAGCGTGCGTTCTCCCCCGTCGGCATCTCCGCGCGCAATCCGGCACTCGGCAAGGGCCAGCCGGCCGAGTGCGTCATCCTCAAGCGCAGGCGAGGCCGCCTCCAGTTCCGGAAGGGCCTCCGAAGGCTTGCCTTCCGCCAAGAGGGTCAGGCCCCACGCGCGATGGAGGATCGGATCGCTTGGCGATTTTTCAAGGAATTCCTTTAACTCGGGCTTTGGATCGCGCGCGTCTGGTCCTTCCAGAGTCGTGCCTACAAGTGTGATCAAGTGTCGGGCGTCGCCAGTCATCCGGTAGAGGTCCCAGAGGACCGCGCGGGCCTCATCCTCGCGACGTTCCACTTCAAACAGATAGACGAGCCGAAGCCTTGCTCCCAGAGCGGCCGGATCAGACCTGGCGGCTTCCATCAGGGCTTCCTCGGCCCCGGCCGCGTTTCGACGCTGGAATTGAATTTCTCCCATCAGCGAACGTGCCTGGGCGCGGGCGGCATCGGGCGATTTGACGTGAGCGAACGCGCTCAAGGCTTCATCGTCACGCCGTTGCAAGCCGCGAAGGCCTCCCAAGATCAACCACGCCGCCGAGTCCTCGGGGTTCCGCCTTAATCGGCGGTCAAGACGTCGGCTCGCTTCGTCTTTGTTCCCTCTCTGAATCAACGCCTGGATCGTCGGACCGTCATTCGGGGGCTCGAACCATTCTTGTCGAAAACTCCAGCCCAATGCCAAAAGCGATGCGAAACTCGCGGAAGCGGCTAGCAACCAGCGCCGCGGTCGCTTCGACCTGTGTGAGGGATGATCGTAATTCATCGATTTATCCTATCCGAGAACCCTCGCCATGTCCGCGACGTTCCCCGATTTGCCACTGGCCCCCCGGCGCCGGGTCTGGCATTGTGTCCTGATGTCGAGTAAGTGATCGGCGTGGTTCTGATCGTCAGGACGAGGGGGGGCGGGGCGGGTCATGAGAGACTACAGAATCGCGGTTGTCGCCGGCGATGGGATCGGCCCGGAGGTCACGGCCTGCGCGATCGACGTGCTCGACACGGCGGCACGCGCTGTGGGTGGTTTCGGACTCACTTTCGTCGATGCTCCCGCAGGTGCCGCGCTTTATCTGAAATCCGGCGAGGCGCTACCTGCGGCGAGCCTGACGACGTGTCGAGAGGCGGACGCGATCTTGCTGGGCGCTTGCGGCCTGCCCGGTGTTCGCTATCCCGACGGCACTGAGATCATTCCTCAGGTGACCTTGAGGATCGTCCTGGACCTCTATGCCGGAATCCGTCCCGCCAGACGCCTGAGCGGTGTCCCAATCCCGTTGACCACGAAAGGCCCGATCGATTTCGTCGTGGTCCGTGAGAACACGGAGGGGATCTTTGCCTCGCTCGGTGGTGGGATCGTCCTGGGTGACCAGCTTGCGACCGACACCCAAGTGATCACGAGAAAAGGAACCGAACGCGTCGTCCGCTCAGCGTTCGAGCTTGCGCGGCGGAGGAAGAAAGCCGAGCCGCGAGTAACCTGCGTCGACAAGGCGAATATCCTTCGATCCTTCGCCTTTTTCCGAAGAGTCTTCGACGAGGTCGCAACCGAATTTCCCGACGTGGCCGCCGACCACCTCTATGTCGATGCCGCCGCCATGGAGATGGTCCGCAGGCCCAAGCGGTTCGACGTGATGGTGACCGAGAATCTGCTTGGCGACATCCTCTCCGACCTTGCCGCGGGGATCGTGGGAGGACTTGGTGTGGCACCCTCGGCGGATATCGGCGATCGTCACGCGGTGTTCCAACCCTGCCACGGCACGGCTCCCGATATCGCGGGCAAAGGGGTGGCCAACCCGGTCGCGACGATTCTTTCCGGGGTCATGCTCCTGGACTATCTGGCCGACCGCCACGACGATCCCGCAGCCCGCGCGGCCGCGCGACGGGTCGAGCGCTCAGTGATCATGTCGTTGGAATCGGGCGAGGCGCGTACCCTTGACGTCGGCGGCCACGCATCGACGGCGGAGGCATGTCGGGCGATTTTGAAGGTGTTGGTTTGAACGATCTGGCAATTCACTAGCCAAGGCGAGGGCGCATCGGGTAATTCTGAGATTCCGCAACGTGTTGGTAAAGGCTCACTCTCCCCGAGCTGGCACCCGACGTTTGATCCCATCGCCCTTCCGTGTCCACACACGACGAGGCTTCGCCATGTCGATCACGGTTGTCTGCTGCTCGCTCGAAGGCTGTCAAGCACCCGCGACGTATAAGATCGCCGCGCAGTGGAGTGACGGACGATTCTCCGAGCTGAAGTCGTACGGCTTCGCCTGCGCTGACCATCTTGGCCCGGTATTCCGAGTGGCCGAAGAACGCCGAAATAACCACGTCACGGGGCCAGGAGAAGCTCTCGAAGAGATCGCCATCTATAAATTTGAACAGGGAAAGCGCGACCGCGTTCTTCAGCGACTGTGGGGGTTGGAGGAGAATTACCGGTCGTGAGGCGGCGGTGTAAAAGCCTGATGGCTTCGTTTGGCGCGAGTGTTGGGAGTGGGTGTGGAGGAGTCCGCGGCGCGAATCGTGCGAAGCCGGTGGATTCGTTCGGCGATTGGTCCTTGTTTTGGGGAACCCCGCCGGGTGAATCGGGTTCGTTTCGGAAACACGATGACTGAGGAGATCTCACCCTTCGTCTCGATCGTAAATCACCCAAATTGACGAGATCGGCTTCGTTTCGGGATTTCTTCCGAGGATAATCGCCCGCACAGATTGCGATCGGCTCATTCGGCGGAGTGGTCGGTTGGTCTGGGAATCCCCCGTCTTCTGGACACAGGATGCCCTTAAAGTTTAACTTCGGCTTCGTTTCGGGAGGGCCATGCCTCATGCGGAAACGCCCGAGATGCCCACAAAGTTTGACTTTGGCTTCGTTTCGGGAGGGCCGTGCCCTAAGCGAAAATGCCCGAGATGCCCGCAAAGCTTGCCATCGGGTTCGTTTCGGGGAACGATTTCAACAGCTGATTGACCCTTAAGTACGCAGTCTGCGAACTCGATTCGGGTTCGTTTGGTGACTCAGACGCATTGCCAAAGAACGAGTTCACAGGCACTAACACGCGCCGGGAAACCGGCACTGGAATGGATCGGGAGAACGAGCGATGGGCTTCCCTCGATACTATCGATAAAGGCCAAGTGCCAGTTCCTGTGATCGGCTCGAAGGCTCGTTTCAAACCCGGTCCCAAGCTGGTCCGGAGCGGAGGGGTCTTTTTTGATGGACTGGCCGGAATTGTGGTCGTGGCAACTCGAACTCACCCCGCACCTGATGAAACGGATGCTGGACCGCCATTTCAACGAAGTGGATCTACGACTGATCGTGGTGACGGCTTATCCGATGGATTGACTCGAACCCTGGTGAACCCCATGTCTTACCGTTACCTTGAAGTGACATTCCGCAAGGGCAAGCCCCTGGCGGCTTACCTTTACCTACCTCGCCGTGGTGATGACGTGAGCGTCCGGGTCGAGCCGCACGGTCCCGGTTTTCTTGTGGACTTGACCGAGGACGGTCGCCCCATCGGTATCGAGATGTCTTCACCCTCGCTGGTGACGGTCGAGGGGCTCAACCGGGTGCTATCAGACTTGCACCTTGATCCCGTTCCGCCCGAGGAGGTCGCCCCGCTGGTTGCCGCCTGATACTCCTGATGCGGCGGGATCATGCCGATCAACCCCGTCCACTTCGGGCCGCTAATTCGCTCCCTCCCCTTCTCAGCCTCCCACGCTATTTGCTGTTTCCACGCGGAGGGAAATCATGGCACCCATCCTCGCAACGTCTCTCGCTCCGGACACGGTGATGTCCTTTGAGATCAACCGAGGAACCCTGCTTCAGTTTCTGGAGACACGTCCCGAGGGGGGGCCGCGACTCAAGTGCTTTGAAGGGAGCGTGACGCTCGTGTCACCGGGGATGCCTCACGAGGAAGCGGCGGAACGTTTGGCCACCGTAGTTCTGACGCTATGTTTGGAACTCGGCATCAAGCATAAAGCGTTGGCCTCTACCACCTGGACATTGCCGCTCGGGTCTGGCGATACCGCGTATGAAGCCGACAGGGCCTATTACATTCAGAGTCACGGGACAACGAAGAGCCACCAACCCCCCGATCTCGCCATCGAAGTCGTCGTGTCACACTCCGAGAAGAAGGCTTTACGGGCTGGTGCTTTTCTCAAGATCCCCGAGATGTGGGTCTTCGATTTTCCTCGACATCAACTTACCTTTTACCACCTGGCTGTCCGGGGCAAGGCGAAGAGAATCTATCGGCCTGAGCCAGGGAGTCGGGCGTTCCCAGTCCTGTCTTCCGCCGAGGTTCTCGAACGAATTGACGATCCAGAGACCGACGATACCGCCTTCCATGAGGACTGCCGAGCTTGGGCGAGACGGGTGATCGTCCCACGTCTTCGAGAACCAGATGGGAATGCCTGATGGCTCCGTCACCTAAGCCGGGCCAACATGCCAGTAGAGTCAAACGGGGACTTCCTTCGATTCCCCCTTCGTTTCCGGTCACCACCGCCGAAACCAAGGCAGCGTGATCTCACCTACCCACCCGGTGAACGGCTACCCATAATGAATTGAAGGCGGACACTGGCACGGTCCGTGCATCATTTTTTTCCAAGGATGTGACCGGACGATCGCGACTCTTTCAATTGGGGAATGACGATGCAACGAGAGGCGGAAGGGAGCGGCTTGGGATACCGGGTGATTGGGGCGATGAAGCTGGGGTCAGCCCTACTGCTTGGAGCCGCCGGTCATTTAATAAAAGTGTAATTTTATTTTGCAGATTTTCGGCAGT
>JAYVYS010000109.1:0-3698 GCA_043784005.1 Isosphaeraceae bacterium | reverse complement strand
AATGGTGGTGACACCAAAATCTCGGTATATTGCGGGCCTGGGAGGAATTGCCCTTGGCCCGTCGGAACTGAGCTTCACGGTCCGCCGTCGACAAAGCGGTCTCCTCGATTTATCATCGCAGGTCCGATTTCAATGGGTCCGGGAGACCGCCATGACCAGTCTGACGATCAAACAAATTCTCGCCGGGCGGTTGGAAGTCGGCGCGGCGGTGACCATTGAGGGATGGCTTCGCACTCGCCGCGACTCCAAAGCCGGCCTTTCCTTTCTTCTTATCCATGACGGCTCATGCTTTGATCCGATCCAGGTCGTGGCCGCGGCCTCGTTGCCGAATTATCAGGACGAAATCCTTCATCTCACGACCCACTGCGCCTTGCGTGTGCAGGGGACACTCGTCGAGTCGCAAGGCAAAGGGCAGCGGTTTGAGGTGCGGGCCAACTCGGTTGAACTGGTTGGATCGGTGGAGAATCCGGACAGTTACCCCGTTTCGGCAAAGCGGCACTCCATGGAGCACCTCCGCACGGTCGCGCATCTGCGTCCGAGGACCAACACATTCGGGGCTGTGGCTCGCGTGCGCAACTGCCTTTCGATGGCCGTCCACCGGTATTTTCATGAACATGGCTTCTTCTGGATTCACACGCCGATCATCACGACAAGCGACGCCGAAGGCGCGGGCGCGATGTTCCGGGTCTCGACGCTCGACCTGGCCAACCTGCCGCGCGACCCTGATGGCGGCATCGATTTCTCAGCTGATTTCTTCGGCAAAGCCGCGAGCTTGACGGTTTCCGGTCAGCTCAACGTGGAAGCCTACTGTCTGGCGTTGAGCCGGGTGTATACGTTCGGGCCGACCTTTCGCGCGGAGAATTCCAACACGACCCGGCACCTCGCCGAGTTTTGGATGATCGAGCCCGAAATCGCTTTCGCCGACCTGTCCGCCGACGCCGATCTCGCCGAGGACTTTCTCAAGTTCCTCTTTCGCGCGGTCCTCAATGAGCAGGCCGACGACATGGCGTTCTTCGCCCAACATATTGACAAAGAATGCATCAAGCGTCTAGAAACGTTCATAGAAGCCAGCTTTGAGCGTATGGAATACAGCGACGCGATCAAGAGGCTTGAGGCCGCCGTGTCCAACGGCCACAAATTCCAGTTTCCCGTGAAGTGGGGCGTGGATCTTCAGTCCGAACACGAGCGTTACCTGACCGAGACGCTGGTCGGGCGTCCCGTGGTCGTGATGAATTATCCCAAGGAGATCAAGGCGTTTTACATGCGGCTCAATGAAGATGGCCGTACGGTCGCGGCGATGGATGTGCTCGCGCCTGGAATCGGCGAGATCATCGGCGGTTCGCAACGCGAGGAACGGCTCGATGTGTTGGACGCGCGGCTCGATGAGGTGGGGCTCGCCAAGGAGCCTTACAATTGGTATCGCGACCTGCGGCGTTACGGAACCGTCCCTCATGCGGGCTTCGGCCTCGGGTTCGAGAGGACGATCCTCTACGCCACAGGGATGGAAAATATCCGCGACGTGATCCCGTTCCCGAGGACCCCCGGAAACGCCGAGTTTTGAGGGTTCGAGCCGGAACGGGACGGCGTTTGTAGTACGAACTTTACCCCTCCTTCGAAGGAGTGACTCGTGATCTGGTGCTCGATCCGTTGGGCCGGCCTTGTACTGATCATGCTTTCGGGAGGAGTTCGAGGCGGCACGCCAAACGCCGACCCCGTGCGCCCTGAGGCGGTCACTCGCCTCTTCAACGGAAAAGACCTCTCGGGTCTGACCACCTGGCTCAAGGACACCAAACGCGAAGACCCCCGGCAGGTCTTCCGCGTCACGGCCGACGGTCTGCTTCACATTACCGGCGACGGATTCGGATATGTCGCTACTGAGAAAGCGTACCGCGACTATCATCTGGTCGTGGAATACAAGTGGGGAAAGAAGACGGACGGCGGAAAGTTCGTGCGTAACTCAGGCGTTTTACTCCACGCGACTGGCCAGGACGGTGCGGCGGCGGGCACCTGGATGCCCTCGATCGAGTGCCAGCTCGCACAGGGATGCGTGGGAGATTTGATCGTCATTCGTGACAAGGAGCCCGACGGAGCGACGATCCCCGTAAGGCTCTCGGGCAACATCATTGTCGGCCCCGACGATCGGCCTCGCTGGAAGGAAAGTGGGACCGCGAAGGTCTTTACGGGGGGGCAACTCTGGTGGTCAAATCACGACCCAAAGTATAAGGAATTACTTGATACACGCGGCAAAAATGATGTCGAGAGCCCGATGGGACAATGGACGCGGGTCGAGTGTATCTGTGAGGGGGACCGGATGACGATCCGCGTCAATGGAACCACCGTGAACGCATGTCACGAAGTCTATCCAGAAAGCGGCAAGATCCTTCTTCAATCGGAAGGCTTCGAGTTGTTCATACGACGATTTGAATTGCAGCCACTCAAGAAATGAGCACCGAGCATGCGACAAGAAACGACGCGTCGAGAATGGATCAAGTCGGCGGCCGTGGCCGGGACTTTGGCGTCACTTCCGCAAGTTCACGCCGCGGGCGGCGAGGTATTGCGGATCGGCCTGGTGGGTTGCGGCAGCCGAGGAACCGGCGCGGCGACGCAGGCCCTTGCCGCCGACCCAAACGTCAAACTCGTCGCCATGGCGGACGCCTTTGAGGATCGGTTGCAGGAGAGCCACTCTCTCCTGCGAGGTGATGAGAAAGTGGGCTCTAAGGTGGATGTCCCGCCGGACCGGCGATTCATCGGCTTTGATGCCTGCCAGAATCTACTCGCCAGCGGTGTCGATGTTGTGTTGCTATGCACGCCGCCACAGTTTCGGCCGCTCCACCTCAAAGCCGCGATCGAAGCGGGAAAGCATGTCTTCGCCGAGAAGCCCGTCGCCGTCGATGCTCCGGGTGTTCGCTCCGTGCTGGAAACCTGCAAAGCGGCGAGAGCGAAACGGCTCTCGGTCGTCTCGGGCCTCTGTCTGCGCTACGACAACGGATTCAGAGAGACGGTCCGACGCATTCAGGACGGGGCGATCGGCGAAGTCATTACTCTGATGGCTAACGACTACCGAGGCGGCCGGTGGACCAAACCCAAGCAGCCCGCCTGGACCGAGATGACGTATCAGATGCGCAACTGGTACAACTTCACCTGGCTCTCGGGAGATTTTAACGTCGAGCAGCATGTACATATCCTTGACGTTTGCGCCTGGTTGATGAAGGACAGGTATCCCGTGAAAGCCATCGGAATGGGTGGCCGAGCGGCCCTCTCGGGACCGGAGTATGGACAGATCTATGATCACTTCGGCGTCGTTTACGAGTACGACGACGGGGCGAGGCTGATCAGCAACTGTCGACAACAGCCAGGGTGCAAGAATGACATCAGCGCCCATGTGCTGGGAACGCGAGGAAGCGCGGAGTTGACCGAGCGTCGCAATGGCCTTCGCATCCAGGCCAAGGAAAGTCCTTGGTTGTATAACGGGCCGAAAAACGAGATGTACCAGACGGAACATGACGAGCTTTTCGCCGCGATTCGTAGCGGCAAGCCCATCAACAACGGCGAGTACATGGCCCATGGCACCCTGCTGGCGATCATGGGCCGGATGGCGGCGTACACTGGCCAGGAAGTGACCTGGGAGATGGCTTTGAATTCCAAGGAAGACCTCAGTCCCGCCGCTTACAAGTGGGACGCCGCACCCCCTCTTTCAC
>JAYVYS010000108.1:0-3945 GCA_043784005.1 Isosphaeraceae bacterium | reverse complement strand
GTCCAGGGACTCGACGGCGCGAAGGTGGGTGTCCTCGAAGACGATGGAAAGAGTGTGGAAACGGACCTGGAGAAATTGAAAACCACAAACGCGACTCCGAAGGCAATCTCGGAGCAACAAGCCCTCCTCGATTGGTGGAAAGTCGCCGAGCCTACCGCGAAGGACGATAAGGAACTCGTCAAGAGTTCGACGCTCCACGGCAGTCGGATGGCCCTGAAGCTTACGGCCATCGTCCCCGCCGTGATGGCGGGTATTTACCTCTTGATGATCCTCTATTTCAAGACCCAGGGCGGCTATCGCGCCCAGGAATTGATCAGCAAGCATGAGGAAGCGATGCTCATGGCGGGTGGTTCCGTCGGACCGGCGGAGTATTGAACTCCGGGGCATCGTTCAACGGGTCGGTCGACGGCTTAAACCGACCCTTCTCGAATCCCGGGGTAATTGGTATCATTCCTTGATGCAACGTCGGGATCGGCGAATCCCGGCGCGGCATCTCCGTTATTGGAATTTTCCCTTTCGATGCTCTTTAGAGTGATCCGTCACCGATGCCTGACCATCCCGATTGGCCACCGTCGGTTCGTGCCGCGATGGCTTCCCCCGCGTTGGAACGGAAGGGGTGGCAGAAGTCCCTCGGTCCAAGCCTGATCGGGCTGTTTCTCTGGATCGGGTTCTTCGACCAGATCCCCCGCGAGACCGTGGGACGTTCCGGGCTTGCGTGGCCTGTTCTGGGATCAGCGGTCGGCGGCATCCTCGGCTACCTTCTCCTCTTCCGGGTTCCGACACTCTGGACCTATCGTACGGGCCGACCGCTCGCGGTCGTGTTTACCAGCACGTTCGGAATCCGGGGCGCGACGATGGTGCCGGGCTGGCTTATCATCGCCATCCAAGTCGTCTGGATCGCGATTGCGACCCATTATGCGTCAACGTTGACGCTACGAGGCTTGGAGCTTCTCGGCCTGCTTGACCCCTCCTATCACCACAATATCGTCGTGGGGCGTGTGCAATTTCCGAGCGGGCTTTTCATGGTTACGGCCTTTTTCTTTGGTCTGGCAGCTACGATGGCGGGACGCTACCTCGTCCGCGTCATCACGGCGTTGATGGCGGTTTATCCCATCATCATCGCGGTCTTGCTCGGCATCACCGCGGCGCTCGCCATCAAAGGATTGCCCGATTACAGGGTTTTGCTTGCGGGTGTGCGCGGGGGCTCGGCCGCGGGGATCATTGTCGCGCTCATTGCCGCTCAGATGGTCTTCGCGTTCGCGGCCGCGGGCGCACTCTCCGCAGCCGAGTTGGGTGTCGTGGCTCAGTCGGAGCGAGACGTCAAACTTGGCGGCTGGGTCGGGCTCGCCGGAGGCTCGATCGTCGTGGCCACCCTTTCCATTATGACGGTGGCCGGGGTGTTTATTCGATATGGCATCGCGGTTCCGGTCAATCGCGAGACTTCCCTCTCTCTAACATTTGTTCATGGGGTTGAGACAGTTATCGGTGGACGGACTGCGGGAGCGATGCTTCTAGCCTTCGGCCTGGCGGGACTGGCTCCTGCGTGTTTCTCCTCGTATATCTTCACCGCTCAGGCGTACGAGGCATTTCCAAGCGTCGCGCGGACGAAATGGACGATCTTGGGGTTTCTGACGGCTTGGCTGCTCGTCATTTTCGGGCAGGTGGATCATCTCTATCCGGTGCTTGGGTTCGTCGGTGCCCTTCTCGCGCCGGTCCTCGGCGCGATGGCCGCCGACGCTTACAAGGCTGGAGGAAAATGGCCAGGTGCCCGAGTTGGCGTGAACCCGCCAGGTTATTTCGCATGGCTCGCCGGTGCGATCGTCGGCGTCGCCCCCTTCGCCGCCCCGGATACCGCGTTTGCGAGACTTCAACCCGCGTCGCTGATCGCGTTTTGCGCCGCGTTCGTTACTTACCTGATCGCCGCCGCGTTCGTTCGAGAAACCGCGATCGACCCGTCAATCATGCCCGTGACGCATGAATCCGAGTAACAAACCGCTTGATTGGACGCTCAGGGCGTCATCCGCCTGTCAGTGCGCGAGATTGGTCAGAATCGAGATATAAGGGAGGAGAACCGCCAGAATAATGAACAGGACGAGACCGCCCATCATGATCATCAAGAGCGGCTGGACGAGTTGTCCAAGGTTCCGAACCATATATTCAACCTGCTCCTCGTAATCGTCGGCGAGGTGATTGAGGGTCTCCGGCAGCTTGCCGGTTTCCTCACCCGACTCGATCACCGCGATCACGTCGGGGCCGAATCGGCGCGTGCCGGCGAGTGCCTCGCTGAGCGCCTCGCCGTCCATCACGCTGGTTCGTAATCCCCTCACCGCGATCTTGAATGGCTCGGTACGAAGGACGTCGGAGGTCAGGTCGAGCGACGAACCGACATCCACCCCGGCGTCAAGCAGAGCGGAAAGTGTCCGGGCGAATCGCGTCGTGTCGATCTTGGAGAGAAGCTTGCCGAAGACCGGTATCCGCAGCATGGCGCGATCCATGATCGACTTGCCTAGATGCGTTTTGTAGACACGAAACAGCACGATGGGGGTCGCGACGAGCATGGCGGGAATCAAGAACCAGCCCGATTTCTGAACGAAGTCGCTGAAGCCGAGCAAGATCCTGCTGGGTAGCGGAAGCTCTCCGCCTCCGTGCCCGGCAATGTCCTTCAAAAGGCTTGCGAACATGGGGAGTATCCAGATCGTCATCAAAGCCACGACACATGAGGCGATGAAGAGCACGATCGCCGGATAGATCAGCGCCGAGCGCGCCTGGCGGATCAAACTCTGCCTTGCTTCGTAATGCTTGGCAAGGATTTTGAGCGTCTCGGGAATGCCTCCGCGCGCCTCGGCCACCTTGATCATGCTGATAAAGAGGGGATCGAAGGTGTTGGGCTCTCGCGCGGCGATCTCCGCGATCGCTTCACCTTTTTTGACACCCACGCGCAACCGCCCGATCACCGGCCCGAGCGCTGTCCGCGCGAACTGGCTCTCAAGACTCGACAACGTCTTGGTGATGTCCACCCCAGCGCTCATGTACGCCGCGAATTGGCGGCAGAACATGGCCAACTGCCCTGAGCCGACCTTGCCGAAGACGATGCGCTCCCACCACGCCGGATTCTCGACGGGTTCCTTCGCCGCATCGGCGGCTCGGGCCGAGCCTGCGCGAGTCTTCGGCTTTCCGACCGGTTTGGGGTTGGGTCGAAACGTGGATTCCTCGGTTAAGTCCGCCTCGGAACGGGTCGAGGTGGGCTTCGTTTTTCTCGCACCCGGGGCACGGGGTGGAAGGCGTTCGTCGTCTGATCCGCTCATCGGGTTGCGCTCCACATTAAATCGAGGTCGCGGGGCCAGATGGGCGGACCCGTTTGAACCGACGGTGAAACTCTATTATCCTGGCAGCCACCTCCGGTTGCAACGCGCGGGCCGAACCGGCCCGAACCGACCCCTCAACCGTTCGGAGCCTTGACGCATGATTGATTCGACCTCAGAGCCCATCCCCGTGCCACAAGACGAGCCTGAGAGTCGTCCCGGCGGGATTCCGCTTTTCGTCTGGGTATTAGTCGCGGTGGTTCTGGCCGTGCCCGTCGGCCTTGCCTGGAGCGGCGCGACGCAACTGGAACTGATCTCCAAGCTGATCATTAGAGCGCTTGGAGCGTTGGCCGCCCCTCTGGTCGTCCTCGCGGTTCTGCACGCCATCGTCTCCAACGAAATCCGGGGTAAGCAGGGGCTGCGGATGATGATTTACTACCTGGTCAACACGTTGGTCGCGATGGGAATCGGGCTGGCCCTCAGCAACCTCATCCGGCCTGGTGAAGGGGCGTTGCTTCAAGGGGTTGCGAGCCCCAAGGCTGAGCTTGTCAAAAAGTCCGTAAGTGACGTTTTGCTCGAACTCGTGCCCAAAAGCGTCGGCGAGGCATTCGCGACCAACAACCTCGCGCAACTCGTCTTGTTG
>JAYVYS010000107.1:0-12398 GCA_043784005.1 Isosphaeraceae bacterium | reverse complement strand
GAGGTGGGTTATGGAGGTTGTTCGCGGGCCGCGGGATGGGCTAAACTGGGCGTGGTGGCGTTGGCGAAGCTTCGGGTCGGGTCAGGGAGGAGGGGGCGTTTGAACGTTTCGACAGGTCGCGGACGGTGGGTACTGGCCGTGCCGGCGCTCTTGTTCGTCTTATTCGTGATCGCGCCCGGTCCTTCCGCGAAGGCTCAACCGCCGGGAGAGGCCTCAGCGACGGCCGACGGGGCCAGGGCCGAGACGAGCGAAGGTTTTCTCCAATGGATGTGGCGCGCCTCGGGCATGATCGGCGTGGTGATCGCGGCGATGTCGTTTTATCTGATCGCCCTGGTTTTCTGGATGGCCTTCCAGTACCGCAAGCCGATCGCGATTCCTGAAAACCTGCTTCGCGAGATGAGCGAACTGCTCACGCAAAGGCGGTTCGGCGAGGCCTATCAACGGCTCGCGGGTGACCCCTCCTTTCTGGCGAGGGTGCTTGCCGCGGGAGTGCGAAAGCTGCCGACCGGTCAGTCCGCGGCCTTGAGGGCGATGGAGATGGCCAACGACGACGCGACGATGGAGATGGAACATCGCACGACCTATCTCGCCACCGTGGGCACGCTCGGTCCGATGATCGGGCTGGTGGGAACCGTCTACGGCATGATCCTGAGCTTCCGCGTGATCGCGACCGCCGGGGCGAATCCGCAAGCGAGTGCGCTTGCCGCGGGGATCTCAACTGCGCTTTTCGCCACGCTTGAAGGCATCGCGGTGTCGATTCCGGCGATTTTCTTTTACGCCGTGTTTCGCAATCGGATCTCCCGGATCTCGCTGGAAGTGGCGATCGCGGCCGAATCGCTTCTCGAACAATTTTCACCCGGAGTCCGCAGCGCGCACCCATTGGCGACCGCCGTGATGAATCAGCCAGCCGCCGCAGGCCCGCCCCGAACGGCCTTACCCCCTTCGGAACGGGGGTTTGAAGAGTGAGGAGGGCGCGGAGAGACCCCGCTCGAACATCCACACAAAACCACATATATGTTTTGTAATGTCCGCTCTTTGCGGACCACGTCGCCCACGACCCGTCCTGGTGATCCCGGAACACCCACGCCATGCGCTCGCGACATCGGCCGAAACGCGGCGACTCCGGGACGATGAACCCGAACCTGACGCCCTTGCTCGACGTGGTGCTTCAACTCATCACGTTTTTCATGATGCTGATCCACTTCGGAACGAAACTCGAAGGGGCGACCCGGGCCGTGAAGTTGCCCCTCGCCCCCGCCGCGCTCCCCGGAGCGGACCTGGCGCTGGACCGTCTCACGGTGTCGCTGGACAGCCAGGGCAGGCTTCTCGCCGAAGACAAAATCTTCGCAGGCCCCTCCGCCGTCATCTGGTGGGACGAGCAGGCCGCGAAACGGCGAGGAGGACAGGAGACGCTCGGCGGGCCTGTCGAGGAATTGCCGACGGTCGTGATCATCAGGGCCGACCGCTCGGCGTCTTATGGAGTCGTGCGTAGGACGCTCTCCCTGGCCCAAGAACGTGGGTTCGCGCACTTCAGCCTCGTCGTATTGCGGAGGGCGGAGAAGTGAGCGAAGGCCCTCGCGAAGCGGATCATAACCTCACGCCCGATCATGGCTCTTTCGGAGGCTCGGCGACGGCGTTCGCACGCCCCGGCGGAGAGCTTCCACGACGACGCCCGCGCCCGGGACCTCCCGAAGAGGTGATGTTTCCTGTCACTCCGATGCTCGACATGGCATTTCAGCTCCTCGCCTTCTTCGTTTTGACATTTCAAGTGCCGACGGGAGAGACCCATCTCGACCTGGATCTCCCCGTCACGGCAGCCGCGCTTCCCGGTGCCCAACGGGGCCAGTCGCGCATGGGGCCGGTCGTGAAGGTCGATTCGGATCTTGAGAACGATTTATGGGTTCGCGTCGAGGCCGATGATCTGGGTGACCTGAAGTCGCTACGGCTCGGCGAGTCTCCTCTGCCCGACGTGAACGCTCTGGGCGATCGGCTCCGGCGTTATGTCGGATTGCTCGAAAACAAGCCGTTACGCGTGCGGATCGTGGCCGACGACACCCTTCGCTACGAAGTAGTGGCGCAGGTGATGGCCGCCTGTTCCGCGGCGGGAGTCGCGACGATCCGGCTGGCGAGCCCGACAAGCGAGTTCACTCCCACCACGGCGGGAGCGGCACCATGAAATTCGGATCGTGGCTCTTTGTGCTCGTCGGAACCCTGTTCGTCGCCGACGAACCGACAGGGCTGACCCTTTCCGACCTCGCCCCCTATCGAGCGGCCCTTGATGGCAAACCCGATGGACCCGCCACGACGTTGACATTTCGAGAACTCTGGGATACATCGAAAGCCTTCGAAGGGAAGCGAGTGCGGGTCGAGGGGCGAGTCGCCAGGCGTTTCCGGCAAGGGGCCTTCGGGACGTTTCCGCCCCTGATCGAATCGTGGGCCGTCACCCCTGCCGGAGACCCCTTCTGTCTCGTCTACCCGGCTCCCGCCCTCGAAGACTCCAAAGCGGCGAATGACCCCGCGCCGGGGGCATTGATCGCGTTTGAAGGGGTGTACTTGAAGCGACTCAAATATCAAGGGAGCGATACCGAGCGACTCGCCCTGATGATCGTGGGAGACCGGCTCCCCACGATCAAAGTCCCTGCGCCGACACCCGTATCGAACAGATCGCTCGGCGGAATTCCCCAGATCGACTGGGCGTTGGGCCTGGGTGCCGCCGGACTCGTGGCTCTTGCCCTGGCGCGCCGTCACCTTCGTGAGCCCTCCCGACCACAACCTCGGTCGGTTCGCGAAAAGGATCCTCCACTCGAATTCATCGATCAAGCGTAGAATGATGAAGATGACCGATCATTGACATGAATCCCTCCGCCGTGCGTCCATTTCCGTGCCCGAACCCCTGCAAGGGGAGGCGATCATGCCCGTTCTGTCGGAGTTGAAATCTCGGGTCGGGCAGTCTCCGATGACGGACCCTCGATCTGTCGGCGCGTCGATTCTTTTTCATGGGCTCTTGATCGCGATCCTGTCGATCCTGGCCCTTGGCGCGGTGCTGAGGCAAGAGCCTGACGGTCCCAAGGCGATTCAGGGTGAACTCGGCCCGGTGGATAATCGGGCCACCGAAGAGAGCACCGGTGCCGGCGGAAGCCCCGGCGAATTGAACGCCGAGCGTCTGGCGGCGGCGGTGGCGAGCCTCGCTCCTCCCGCCGCGTCAGCCACAATGCCACTTACTCGCCCGACAAGCGACCCGGCCGCCGATGCGCTTCTCTCGGAGATCCTTCCGACCCCTTCCAGCGCGACCGATTCGATCCGCCAGGCGCTTCCGGGTCCACAAACATCGACCCTGGCGAGCGTGGCGGCACCTTCACCCAGCGGAGGCGGCGGCGGTGGCTCGGGGGGTGGCGTCGGCGGAGGCATTGGTCGCGGCATTGGACCCGGAACCGAGTTCTTCGGAGCACGCGATCATGCGGCATCGTTCGCTTACGTTATTGATTGTTCGGGTAGCATGGCGACTCGGGGTTCGCTCGATGTCGCCAAGCGTGAGTTGATCTCCAGCATGAATCAGCTTCCCCCCGATGCGCAGTTCGCCGTGATCTTCTACAACCTGCACGCGACGGCGTTTACCGATCCGCAAGGGCGCAGAGGGTTGATGCCGGCGACCGTCGCGAACAAGGGAAGGGTCATGAATCAGCTCGCGTTGGTGGTTCCCGACGGCGGGACCGACCACATGCTCGCCCTCCGTTCGGCTCTGGCATTCAAACCCGAGGTGATCTTCTTTCTGACGGACGCCGACTTGATGGGGCAAAGCGATGTGACGACCTTGCTCGCACAGGCCGGAAAGACCCGAATCCAGTCGGTCGAATTCGGTCGCGGTATGGAGATTATCGGCGATAACCCCCTCCGTCGGCTCTCCACGTCAACCGGCGGCACATACCGTTATATCGACGTGACCCGCTTTCCGAGAACGCGCTAAGCGTTGAGCCGGCATTCGACCTCACCCTTGCGGTTGGGCCTATTGCCGTTTAGTTTAAGGGCGGCCTTCACACAACCTGCCGTTCGCCGTTGAGCGTTACGACGCACAAAGGGTGCCGCTGATGGAGAAATCCCCCCCCTCCAGACTGGCCGACGATCCGAGGCTCTCGGCGGTTTGGGATCAGTTTTACGCCTACTGTTTCACCATCATCAACCAGTGTCCCGGGGTACGCAAACTCACATCGGTCGACCGTGAGGATTGCATCCAGGACGTGATGATGGAGATCGTCCGCCGGTTCGGAGTCTGGCGGCCCGATGAGATTCGCGAGGAATTGACCGGATGGATCCGGGTCCTCTCGCGAAACAAGGCCGCGGATATCGTCCGAAAGCGCTATCGCAAGCCCGAAGTCTTTTTCGAAGATGGCTCCGGCGAAAGAGTGCTCGACGCCGGCCCTTCCCGCGATCACGCTGAGGTCGTCGAGGGAGAATATGTCTCGATTGTCTGGGAAGCCCTTCTCTCGCTGGACACCCAGGTACCTGTCACAAGCTACTTGATTTTTTATCTTCGCTCACTTGAAGGTTGGGATATCCCCGAGATCGCGGAATTGTTCCAGATTTCTCCGGAACAAGCTCGGGCACGCTGTCACCGCGTCAAGAAAAAATTCAGCACCATCCTCAAAGCGCGAGGCGCGACGCGACCGTAGCCCATCGTCGATCGATGAGTCAATTTGTATGGATTCATAAAACATCAATGAAAGTAAATAGAACGTTCATTTTCCGCGTTCGTTGGGCCGCCGAAACGACCGTGTTGATAATTATCGTCATGCCTTGAGCCCCGGTGATGGGGTTCTTAGAGTGCGGGTGCCGGGGTGGTCTGGTCTGATTTCATGTCAACCACCGGGCGACCTCCGTCTTCACTCTGGAGAACCGGCTCATGCCGCGGACCATCGCGCCGATCCTTTCCCTCTCGGTCGCGGTCGCGGCCTTGATCGTCAACGCCGGTGGCAGGAACGCCGTCGCGGATATCGTCTATTCGGATGGCTTGAATCATGTCGTGACGACGACCGTGAACGACCGATTCTTCGTGACTTCGAACTCGACGATGACCCTCGGGGTCGGCGGTGTGGTGCTGCCCCCGGCTCCTCAAGGAGCGCAAAGCGTCTATCTTTCCCAAGGGACGCTCGTGCTCTCGGGCGGGACGATCGGCGGATCGTTTTACGGAGTGAGTGGGGCATCAAACGCGACGTTCAACGCGACGAGTGGTCAGGTCAACGGTGGCGCGAATGGCGGAAGCGCAGTCTGGCTGGCGTCGGGCGGCGGCAACATCAATGGTGGGACCTTCAACGGTGGAGACTTTGGCGGCAACGCCCTCATCCTTGACAGCGGCTCACTTCCCTCGTCCTTGAACACCACAATCAACGGCGGCACATTTCAAGGAGGAGCGAATACGATCGGTCAGGGAGGCTCCGCGCTCTTCCTCACGGCATTCGGCACGAACATCCTCGCGATCAACGGCGGGGTCTTCAACGGCGGCACAGGAACGCCCCCCGCGAATCTGGGTGCCGCACTCCGCGTCTTCACCTCGCCGAACCCGGTGCTGGACAAACCGCTGGTCGTCACCGTGGCGGGCGGCCAGTTCAACGGATCGATCGACATCCGTGGATTGTACAAGTCGGGCACGGTCAACTTTCTGGGAACGGGTCTTTCCTTCTCTGACAACGGCGACGGCACGGGATTTCTTCGCGGCACTCTCCAAGACGGCGACTCGATTAATTCTCGGGTCCTGGACACCGGGGACGCGGTCTTGGTCACGCCAACCTTCGTGCAGTTCTCAGGGACCGCGTTCACCGCCGTTCCCGAGCCGTCTTCGCTGGTCCTGAGCGCGGCGACGCTCTTGGCCGTGACCGGATACCTTCGGTTTCGTCGCGGAGCGAGGGCCGCTTGACAGGAAAACAAATTCATCCGCAGAGGACACAGATCGACACAGATCGACACAGATCAACTCATGGTGAGAGAATAAAACGTTTGATTTCATTAAACGATATACCAATTTTAATCATTTTCGTGATTCGCAACGAGGCTCGTAACTCACCCTCGTTGATCTCCTATCTGTGTTCATCTGCGCCATCTGCGGATGAATTCTCTTCATTGTTCCCTGTAATTTCGCAATCCTCTTGAGCCTCTTGGACGATGCCTTGAATCGCCGGGCCATTCCTGGTCTGATCGAATCGAAGTTCGCGGATTTCGACGCGACAGCCCATTGAAACCGCTTGATGGCCCTTGAACCGGAATCTTCGACCCACGTACGACGCCTCTCGCTGGTGGCGTACGGCTTTGTGCGCCGCGACGGCGGCTCGGTGGCCTCGGCGAGTTATCTGGTCCTCGAACGACTGCTCGATCTCGGTCACACAATCGAGTTCCACGCGATCGAGGGCTTCGTCGAGCCGGACGGGCTGATCGGGCGCGAAGGGTTCACGTATGTGCCGACGACGCTACGGCCCATCCGGCTCGGTTGGAACGTGCTGGAGCGAGGGTTCCCCGCGCGTTGGCGAAAGGTTCCCGAATTCGTCTATTCCTTGTTCTCGAATCGATTTCACGAACGTGCGATCGCGCGGGTGATTGCACAAAAACACATGTCTCTACACTTCGATGCGTTCCTCGTCTTGGGAACGTTGGCCCCTTTTCGGGTCTCGGGGCTTCCCTGCGTAAGCTGGCCGCAGGGGCCGCCGGATTCTGAATGGGAGGCGCTTCGATCGTTGAAAAGTCAGGTGGTCAAGTACGGAGGCGGAGGGCTATTTGTCGCTTTGAAGCAGCTCTACGCTCATAAGAAACGTGTCTGCCGCCGACAATTCAAGTACAGCGACATCGTTGTGGGCTGTAGCCGCTGGTCGGCCCATGCGTGGGGTCGCGCGGGGGTGCCTCGGGAATCGCTTCGGGCCGTCCCTTATGCGTACGACCTGAACGCCTTTGAGCCTCTGGAGCGGATCGCGGAATCACCGGCGGTGACGCGGTTCTTATGGCTCGGACGGATCGTGCCTCGCAAACGTCTCGACCTTTTGCTCGATGCCTTTCGGCTCTTGCGCGCGGAGCGCACCGACGTCGCGCTCTTGGTCATCGGACAGTTCGCTTATCCGCGAGGGCTTCGCCGGTTGCTTGACGAATCGTCCGACATCTCGGGGGTTGAATACAGGGTATCGGTGGCTCGCGAAGAGGTGCCCGACCTCTTCCGTCACGTTGATGTCGTTGTCCAGCCGAGCGAAAACGAGAATCTCGGAAGCGCGGTCCTGGAAGGAATCTGCTGCGGGATTCCCGCGATTGTGGGACCAAGCAACGGTTCGAAAGACTACCTGGGTGCTTCCTCCCTGGTGTTCGACGCCTACACCCCGGAATCCCTGAAAACCGCGATGGCCAGAATCGCCGACGCATTGAAGGCCGACCGCGCCGCGATCGCCATCGAGTCTCGCGCCGCGGCCGAACGGTTTCTCTCCGTCGAGGTTGTCACCAAGCAGATCCTCGACGCCCTTTGCGACGCGATCTCCACGCCCTGAATCCGTTTCAAAACTCTGTGGAACAGGTCGCTCCGAAAAAATTTGAGGAGTGCCTTGACATTTGTCATGGGTCTATTACTATAAAACCAGATCTAGAAAACCAAATCACAAGAAGTGGTTTTGAACACGGCGGATTGTCGGGTGTCTGTTTCAAAATTTCCCTCATCAACAAGGAGACTCCACGCGATGGGACGTCCTGCTGCGAAAGAGCTCACCGAGCGCGAACTTCAGGTGATGCACGCTTTCTGGAATCGTGGCGAGAAGGCGGCAACCGTCGCGGAGGTGCGCGACGATCTCGCTTCCTCGGGGCTCGAACTCGCTTATACCACGGTCGCGACGCTTGTTCGTATTCTTACGGACAAAACATTCTTGATCCAAACGAATGATGACAGACCGTTCTTCTACCGCCCGGCGCGGTCTTATGAAGATGTCTCGCGGCGATTGCTCGGTGACGTCGTCGACCGCGTTTTCCGAGGGTCTCGCGAAATGCTGCTGGTCCGTTTGATCGAGCAGGAAGGGCTTTCGCTCAATGAGCGCGCGCGGCTCCGTGCGATCCTTGATGAGCCCGCGACGAAGGATCAAGCCAAGAAGAACCGGGAGGCCAAGCCATGAACGACGTCGGAATTCTCTTCCTTGGCGCGGTGGCAAGGGTCACGGTGCTCGGTCTCATCGGCCTGGCGCTTGCGATGGTTCTCAAGAGGCGCGGACCTTCGGCCGTCGCGCTCACGACCTTGGCGACGCTCTCGGGCCTGCTCGCGGTCTCAGCACTCTCGCTCTCGCCCTGGCCGAGGCTCTGGTCGTTGGATCTGAGCCAAAGCTTTCCGGAAATCATCGTCAACACCGCCGACGCGCACGCCTCGGATGTCGAAAAGCGTTCGGAGCCCAATAACACGCTCGCCGCCAACAAGAAGCGAGCCGCGTCGAGCCTTTCGTTCGCCGAGGTGGCGCGGTTGTTTGTCGAGGAGTTGCGATCCACGAATGTTCCCGACTCGGCGGCGACGCGAAACGTCTGGCGCTGGCCTGCCTGGATCGCCCTGGGCCTGATCGCCGCGATGACCCTCGGCCTGACTCGGCTGGCCCTGGCGTTGCGTGCCGTCGCGCTCTTGCGGCGTCGAAGCAAGCCGAACACTGACGCTTGCCTGCGCGATGAGGTTGACTTGCTTCGCGCCGAGATGGGTTGCCTCAAAGAGGTCGAGATTTATGAAACGAGCGACTTGACCACGCCCGCCACCATCGGCTGGAGACGCCCGGCATTGCTCTTTCCCAACGACTGGATCGACTGGCGACCCGACGAGCGAAGGGCCGCGATCGCGCACGAACTGGCCCACGTTCAGGAGGGGGATTACCTCTCGGGAGTTTGGGCGCAACTATGCTTGTCGGTTCATCTCTATCATCCACTGGCGCACTGGCTTGTCGCGCGTTTGCGACTCGATCAGGAACTGGCGGCCGACGCCAAAGCCGCGCGGCTTTCCGGCGGCAGCAGGCTTTATCTCGAAGCCCTCGCCCGGCTTGCTTTGCGGCGACCCGGGCCGCTCGAACCGTCACCTTCGGCCAATCTCTGGCCCGCCCGACCGTTCTTACCCACTCGCGGTATGTTTCTCAGGAGGATGGAGATGCTTCACGATCCGAATTCCACGCCCCTTCGCACTGAGCCGTTGCGACCGCTCGGCCGCGCCCTCACCATCGCCGCGCTTTCCGCCGCCGCATTGATCGTGGCGGGATTTCGCGGACCCCTACAGGCCCAGCAAGATGCGCCCCGCAAGCTTAACCTCAAAATCGCGTTCACGGCGAACACCAATGCCGCCGATCCCGATGTCTTCGACCTGTCACACGCTCCCGCGGAGACCATGATCGCCCTTGCCGGACGCCCCTCGGTCATCCTGAACAGGCCGGAGTTCAAGCCGGTCACCGACCTGCTCAAGCCGGATGGGAACTCCATGATGGGTTCTCTCAACATCGCGGCGGATGAGATCGAAAGCTTTCAGGTGCTCTTTCTCAACGGTCCCAAGCCCGCGGGCAGACCAGGGCCGCCGTTCAGTGCGCCGCCGATCTTGGTTCTTCATACGACAAAGCCGCAAGACTGGAACAAGGTCGCGGGCAAGTTCGTCGGCAATCCTGAGATCGCGGAGTTCGAGGGCCAGAAATACACCCGGACAAAGAGCGCTCCCGTCGGCGCGGTTTTCTGCACGATCAATGACCGGACCATCGTCATCGGCCCGGAGGCGGATTTGAAGTCGTTCCTCCTCGCGAGCAAAGGGAAACCGATTGCGCACAAGTGGGACAAGGCGTGGTCGAAGGTGGTGAAAGGCCAACTCGCCGCCGCCGTGGACCCCGCGCCGTTCGCCGCCTTCATACCCCGAAACGCGACCCCAGGTTCTCCGCAAGCCGCCCTCGCGAGCCAGTTCGGAATGTTTAGCCCCATGATTGACCAGGCGACAGGTTACGCCAAGGGGATCGATCTGGAGAAGGGAATGGCCGTGGACCTGGTGGTGACGACACCGGACGCCGCGTCGGCGAAGTCGGTTGAGGAAACGCTCTCAGCGCTGTTGACGCTTGGCAAGAATGCCGCGAAGGGCCTCCGCCAGCAGGCGGCCGCGGATCAAGGTCCAGGTGAGGGCCAGTTGTTGGCGCTGATGCTGGATCTTGGAGTCCCTTTGCTCAACAGCACCAAGATCCTCCACCCGGAAGAGACGGTCGTGGAGTTTCAGATGAATACCGACAAGGATACCGCCAGCACAGTGAAGATTATCGTGCCGGCGATCATGGCCGCACGCGCCACGGCCAGACAGGCTCAGGACATGAATAACATGAAGCAGATCGGCCTGGCCATGCACAATTTTCACGCCAGCAATAACCATTTGCCCCCGGCTGTCCTCACCGACAAGCCCGGCAAGATTCCCTATAGCTGGCGGGTCGCGATCCTCCCTTACATCGATCAGCAGGCCCTTTATGACCAGTACGACTTCAGCGAGCCTTGGGACGGTCCCAAAAACAAGAAGCTCTTGGAGAAAATCCCCGCGATTTACCAGCACCCGCTCGAACGAGGCAAGAGCTTCAACACATCGTATTACGTGCCAACCGGCGACGTGACGCTCTTTCCGCCAGGCGACGCGGGGATCGGCTTTGAGAAAGTCCTTGACGGGACTTCGATCACGATCATGACGATCGAGGCGAAGCTTAACGTCCCCTGGACCAAGCCCGAGGATTTCCCGGTCAACATCGACCTCAAGAATCCCAATCAGCCCGCACCGGTGATCCCAACGTATACTCCGAACTTGATCATGGTAGGTTGGGGCGACGGCGGGGTCCGAGGATTGCCCACCACGATCAACTCGCAGACGTTGCGCGCGTTGTTCACAAGAGCGGCGGGTGAAGTTATCAACTGGAACGCGATCGACAACCATCCGGGCCAACCTCGACCCGCGACCGCACCACAGCCGACTCCCGGACCACCACTACTGCCCGGATCAAGGATCAGGTAAGGCCGCGTCATTCGGTGTCAGTTCCCTTTTCAGAGAAAATAACTGGCTGAAAAACAGAACTGACACCGGATGATCACACAGAACTGACACCGGATGATCACACGAGGGGGAAAAACTGTGAGCAGGCTGCTTTTCGTCGTCATCGGTCTGGGAGTTTTCACCACCGGGATTGGCGCGTCGGGCGAGGAGATCAACGTCGACTTTACCGGTCGGACTTACGATCGCTGGCTGTTTCGCCCCGAAGCGGGGCTAGATGGCGGGCGCTGGCACTCCAATGGCAAAGGCCTTCATGCCGCCCTGCCGAAAGGGAAAACCTCCCGAGGCCCGCTCCGGTTCCAAGGTTTGATGCGTCTCGAAGGGGACTTCGAGGTCGTCGCCGATTTCACGCTGCTCCGGCTCCCTCGGCCTGCCGCACCACCGCCGGATGGTAAACTCAAGGACCCGAGCAATAACATCGAGATCTTCCTGAACGCCCCGGACAGTATGGTGACCGTCTTCCGGAATCACCGGCCCGAGGGCGAGGGCTGGGGATTTTATACGAATTCGCCGGAAGGAGGCTCGACATTTCGCCATTTTCCCGCCACGGGAAAGTCCGGCAGGCTCGGCGTGCGGCGCTCAGGAAACCAGCTTACTTTCCTCCACTCCGGGTCAGGCGACGCACTTGTTGAGATGGGCACGGCCAAGTTCAGCACGGCGACGATCGACGGTTTCGGGCTCCAGGCGCTTCCACTCAGAACCATTGACGCGATTGACGTCCGCTTCGATCGGCTTTCGGTGAAGTGCGAGAAAATAATCAGGCTTCAGACACCGCCGCCCAACGGTTGGGGATTGGGAGCGTGGCTAACGGGAGCGTCGGTCACCGCCGTATCGGTCGGTGCGTTCGTTGTCTGGAGGAAACGGACCGGCACCGAGGAGCAACCCAAACCAAACCCCACCCCGAAAGTCATGACGAAGCCGGCCGCCGCGAGATCAAGACGTGGGTTCACGCTCATCGAGATCTTGGTTGTGATCACGGTGATTGGCATCTTGGTCGCTCTCCTCCTGCCCGCCGTCCAGGCGGCGCGAGAGGCGGCGAGACGGGCCCAATGCTCCAACAACCTGAAGCAGATCGGTGTGGCGCTCGCGACTTACGAGTCAGCCCTCCGGGTCTACCCGTTCGGAGTCGGTGGCGGCGGTCCCCCGGGAAACGTGGTCAACCGCTGGTCGGCCCAATCGCAACTCCTCCCTTACCTTGAGCAGCACGCGCTTTATAACGCCCTCAATTTCGCAGGGACCCCCTGGTTGAATGTCAACCCAGTCTTCGGGCCAATGAACCAGACCGCTCTTACCACCAAAGTCGCGGGTTTCCTTTGCCCGTCCGATATCGATCGGATCAATGATCCGGTCAACACGGCGCACAATACCT
>JAYVYS010000106.1:0-2096 GCA_043784005.1 Isosphaeraceae bacterium | reverse complement strand
GTTGGAGCCGAGCACCACGCATTTCTTGCCCTTGTAGGCTTCGGGCCCCGCACGTTGCAACACCAGGGCTTCCTTTTTGGTCAGCTTGGAATTGACATCGCCCAGCATGGCTTCCAGATCTTTCAGACGCTTGACCACTCCATGTACTTGGGTGCCGATGCCCGCGCGCCCTTTTCAATGAAGTCGAAGTCGAGCAAGAGGTTGAACGCGGCGATTCCGACGATCACCAGGCCGATCCCGATCCCGATCGGGGAAGGCTCACCGAGGAACGGAATCGAGACCCCGAACATCCTCAAGAGCATCGAGCCAATGTAAACCAGGCAGACCGCGCCCGTCGCCGAGACGATCCCCGCGCGAAGTTTGTCGGTGACTTTGATCAGACCCGTGCCGTACACGAAGAGCATGATGAAGAGCGTCGCGCACGTCAGCGAGACCGCCTGCATGACGATCCCCGGGTAGGCTCCTCGGCCTTTAAAGCCCGCCTCGATCATGAAAGAGAGTGCACCCAGGAACACGCCTTCAAACGCGGCATAGACGGGGGCCGTCCAGGGCGACCATGTCGGCTTGAAGATCGTGACCATCGCCAGGATGAAGCCACCGATCCCCGCGGCGGGAAGGATGACCGGCTGAAGCTCGTGCTGGAACGCCGCGTTCCACGACCAGATCGCGGTCGCGGAGAGGATTCCGAGCAAAAGAAACGTTTTACCGATCGCCCCTTGCACGGTCATTGTCGTGCTACGGGCCATGCCGAACGAGTCGTCGTGGGCGGCGAACATCTCGTTTGAGAATGCGGGGTTGCTCGTAGCCAAGGCCATTCCTCCAAAAACGGACAGGACGGTCATCCCTAATGGGACGATCATCTTTAGTAGCATACGCTCATTCTGAGTCACGGGTTCGGTTTTGACAAGGTGGGTGCCGACCGCCGACATGGCGAACCCGAAGGGGACTCTTGCTCGAAAGTCCTCTCTCATGCTTCAATCCGACAGTCGATTTATTGGTCGATGTGAATTCCACAGGTAACGAAGAGGTACTCCGATGAAGAACGCACTGCGATGTTCCGCGTTGACCCTGGCAGCCGTGACGGTCCTCGCGACTCTTGTCAGCCTGTCCGCGCGGGCGCAAGACGAGAAAATCGCCGGTGACCTGAAGAAAATGCAGGGAACTTGGGTCCGCGCGGGTGAGGAAGGCCCGGAATTGAAGTGGGTCATCAAGGGCGATTCGCTCAAAGCCGACGTTGATGGCATGGTCTATACCACCAAGTTGACCCTCGACCCCAAAGCCACCCCGCATCCCACCGCCGATCTTAAGATCACTGAAGGGCCAGGTAACTCCGCGGGGACGACCTCAAAGGGGATCTACAAGTTCGATGGGGATAAACTCATCTTCTGCGTGACCCCTCCCGGCGGTGACAAGCGTCCGACCGAGTTCACATCGTCAGAGGAGACTCATCTGTTCGCTCTCAAGATGCAAAAGTAAGGATCGTCGATTTCGGGTGCGTCTCTCCGGACGCACCTTTCCCACCGATCTTTCCCTTCCTCGGACGGTAAACCCGCACCGCACCGACTTCATCGGTCCTCTGGAACCAACGCTCGGTGACGGCATCGAGCGCGGGGTCCCTTCCCCAGACGATCACGACATCCGTGATCTCTTGGTACCGCTCAAGGAGCGCGGCCCAGCGTTCGACGCGATCCGGTTCCTCGCTCAGGGCGATCTTTTCGAGTTCGACCGTGTCAGGGTGGTCGAGCCCTTCGCGGAACCGGACCGGGAAGTAGTAGTATCGGGTCTCGTAGTTATTCCAGAGGATGTTGGCCGTCCCCATGCCAAGCAATCCGTCGGCATGAAGCAGCGGCTCGGCTCGGAAGCGTCTAGGGATGGTTGAGAGCATCATGATGACCCGTTGTTTCGTACCCACGAACTTGGCCGCGCGCGCGATCGAACCGGCGGTGCGCTCGGATGTCCGGGCGTAGTCCCAGACCATCGCCGTTTGCAGGACGAAAGCACCCGTCAGCGCGATCATCGCGGCCTGCTTCCATCGCGATCGCTCGACACCGAACGGCAAAATCGGGACCATGGCCACGAGCCCCAGCAACACGATG
>JAYVYS010000105.1:0-3769 GCA_043784005.1 Isosphaeraceae bacterium | reverse complement strand
GTCAGCCCTACTGCTTGGAGCCGCCGGTTTCGGCATCTTCCGTCTCTTGAATAAAGACCTTGGCGATGCGTTGGAGTACTTCGCTACCAGACTTCACCTTGACCCCGAAAACCGGCTTGTCCATGAGGCGGCCGCCAAATTGGGAGGCATCGATCAGTCGCACTTGAAGGCGATTGGAGCGGGGACGTTCTTCTATTCCCTGCTGGAGGGCTTGGAAGGCGTCGGTCTGCTACTTCGACGACGCTGGGCCGAGTACCTCACCGTCGTCGCCACAGGGCTGCTTTTGCCCTTGGAGGTGTATGAAATCGTCCGAAAGCCCAATGCGCTACGGGTTGCCGTGCTGCTGGTCAACCTCATCATTCTGGTCTACCTGATCGTCAAACTCGTCCAAAGCCGGAAGTCTCGGAACGACCGGGCTGTGACGTTGGCGGTCCGGTCCTGAAGCGGCCTGGCCAAGTGGTCCGTAGGCGTTCATGGACCATGGCCACTTTCGCTCATAAGAGGTTATGGATCATTCAGGGGACATGAAACGGGGGCGCAGCTTGCATCCATGGTCGAAGACGAAAAAAACCGCGCCCCCGTTTCTTGTCCCTGGACAGAGGCCTCCCGTCCTTCATTCATTCCCTCGGTCGCCTCGTTTCGCGTTTATTCCTCTTTTCGCAGAAGCTGACCTGGCAACGCCAGCAGGTCGACTGCGATGTCAGCGAGGATGGCACGACCTTTGGTAAGCCAGGCGGCTGCGAACGACCAGACGGCGACCCACTCCATCCAGAACAAGAAGTTGTAGTCGTTGCAAAGCCGTTTCCATTCTTCCGGAATGAGAAACAGGTAAGCACCCATCGCAATCATGCTGAGCAAAATCACAGCGCCGCTGGTGCGGTAGACGAAATTGCGCTGGGCTTCATGCGGAGCGACTTCGCGCTTCTCCGCTTTGGAGGTGGGGAAGTGATACAAGGAATAGAAAGCCAGCGTCAGGAAGAATGCGCCACCGCTGACTGTGTGAAAGTAGCCGACGACGGACTTCTGATGCAGCGGATCACTGTTGGCGTCGAGTGGGAAGAGAGCGACTCCCAACGCGGATAGACATCCAAAGTTCGCCGTCCAGCTTTCAATCCAGTCGTAACCTCGATAGCAGAAGAGAAAGATTCCGATCGCACACATCGCGCCGACGAATACGTCTCGCAATACGGTGTGGTAGTAGCTGCTCATGTTGTCTTGAATCTCGATTCCGAAGACGAGCCAGCCTACCGGACCAAGCACGACAGGCAATAGCAAACCGATGGCACCGATGGCGCGTCGAACTCCCAGGTAGGAAACAACCAGGGTGTGGGTGCTTTTCGATAAATGTTGGATCATGGGTTCCGTTGGTTTACAAATTCTTGCCGGAAGCCGTAAACGTCGTCATTGTTGATCTTATCTACACGTCAGTCATAAACTAATTCGTTCCGTCCCCTAAATTCCGTCCCGCCGTTCTTCCGTCTGAACGCTCGAAAGCTCGTTCTGATCTCGTCGCCAAGGGTCTCGCGGTCGTCGCCAAACAGAGTTAATGGAAAAAGATATCCTTATTTGTTGCCGCGATTTAGGGGCTTTTGAGAAGCGTTTTCGCGCGGCTGGCCATCGCACGACCTCAAACTGAGTTTCAGACCGAGCCAATCTCTCGTTACCCGAGAAAGCGGGAACAAGCTCCACGCATTCCATAAAACCGAAGAAGCGGCATGTCATTTCAAGCGTCTGCTTTAAGGGACGATCGTCCCGACTGTTGTCTTTAGAGCATCCGTCAGTTCCCGCAAATTCCTCGCATTCTTCCCGAGGTCCCCTTTGCCGAGCCTTGCCTGACTATGGGCGAAGACGCGTGAGCCGGTTCCGTCCGGCTTAATTCGGATGTGAATGTCGTCGCGGAATCGCCAGAGAATCGTGATGTGGATCGCGTGAATGGTCCCGGTGGCGGGGTCGGACGATTCGACCTTCCAGCGGGTCAGATTCTTAAGAATTTCGACGACCCGGAGCACGGCTTCGGCGGGGGGGAGTGGCAGGGAAACGGGTCGGAGTTTGGGATCGGGGTCGTTCTCGATCAGGTCAGCCCAGTTCTTGAAAAAACCGTCGAGCCAGGATCTTGCCATTCTCGCCTCGGACTTAAATTCGATTGAGTCGTGAGACTGATTTTTTGGTCAAATGCGTTGGCGGCGTCAAGCGGGAACGGTTTTTGGGGCGAATTTGACGGGAAGGACCATGTCCGACCGCGACGGTTCGGATTGCGACGCCCGCGTGACACTTCCGCTACCAACGGACCGACCGGCGTAGTCATCTTAACAGGGAGTCGAGTCGGCTTTTCCTTGCCGAGGGGCTCAGTACCCGGGAAGGGGCGGGACGATAACACGTTCGGTCAAACCTGCCTCGGGACCACGGTGGGAGCCGTTGGACCGGGACGGGGACTGTCCGCGGGATGCGTCGCGGCCACGTCGCTGGCTTGAGAGAGACCGGGTTGCTCGGTTTCGCAAGGGCTGGGGGCGAGGCTTCGCCCGACGTTCAAGGAGGTAACAGGAAGTGAACATCGTCACGACCCGATTCGGGCTCCTCCAGGTTCCGGAGTCGGAGTTGATCCGAATTCCGGATGGCCTGGTCGGGTTCCGTTCATTCAGCCAGTATGTCCATCTGCCTGATCCGGTCGTGGCCGGCCTCTCGTGGTTGCAAAGCGTGACCGCGCCGGAGCTGGCCTTCGGGCTGATCCCGCCTCCCCTGGCGGTCAGCGAGTATCGGATCGAGCTTCGACCGGGAGACCGGGCGGCGCTTGAACTGGACGAGGAGCGATCCGCCCTCGTCTACGTGATCCTCAACCGCGGCGAGGGGGGTGGTCTCACGGCCAACCTTCAGGGGCCGCTGGTCTTCAACCCGGTGCGTCGGCTTGGCCGGCAACTCGTGCTGACGTCCAGTCGCTACGCGGTGAAGTTTCCCCTGGACGGTCACATTTCGGCACCGACCCTGCTTCCCGGTCCGGCCCCGCTTCGAGCGACGGCCTGATCGGTCTGGTAGACGGCACCGAGATAATCGCATCATGACGCGCCGGTATTTCCGGTCGCGTTCCATACCCTTGCCTTGCCCCGTCGAGGTAACCGAGCGCCCGGGTAACGTGATCACGGAAGGTCACGGGTCTCGTTGGCAGGAGGAAGGAGCCCGAAGATGTTGGTCCTGTCCCGACACCGCGACGAAAGCATCATCATCGGTGACGATATCGTCATCACAGTGGTGGACATCCGGGGCGATAAGGTTCGCTTGGGGATCGCGGCCCCCATCGAGATCTCCGTACACCGTCAGGAGGTGTACGAGGCGATCCAGCGCGAAAACAAGCAGGCAAGCCGACTGGACCCCCAGGACGCCCGCCAACTTGAACACATCAACCCCCCGGTTCGGCGCGACATCCGTCGTCCCCGGACCGACGGAGTTTGAAGTGGTGGAAGGTCATGCCGACGCCGGCATGACTTTCCGCGCCTGGCTCGGTGCCGGACCGGACCCTGGCGGAGCCCCGTCACGGGTCCGTATCGCCCCGCGTTGACAAAACGCAACAGGCCGGTCGCCCGCTTCCTGCCACCGGCAGGGAACGGACGACCGGTCGTTGAGCGTTCGAAGCGGCCGAAAGCGATCCGTCAGTCCAACTCGATCAGCAAGTCGTCGACCTCACCCGAGTTTCTTCCGGTCGCGATCAGATTCCTCCAACCGGAATCGTCGCTATCGCTTTCGAGAATCTCAAGTCCCGAATCCTCTGGACGCACCA
>JAYVYS010000104.1:0-5993 GCA_043784005.1 Isosphaeraceae bacterium | reverse complement strand
GGCTCTGGCTTCGATCGTCTGTGTGCATGAATCTCGTCGATTCGTGCCGAGTGTTTCGCCTTTCGCGTGCGCCCCGAGGTGCGACGGGCATTCATACGTTACCAACCCCGAATTCTCGGGACTCGGGGAGGGAGCATTCCTATGGCCGTCAAGAAGAGCGTCGCGACCACTGCCGCCGTTGTTGCCGTCAAGCCCGCGGCACCCAAAACCAAGGCCGCCAAAGGTGCCGATCAGCGCTTCCAGCAGGCTCGGCGAGCGTCGATCCTGCTCAAACACGTGAGCGATCCCACACGGCTTCAGGTGATCATGATTCTTTCCGAGGGTGAAAAGCACGTCGGTGCGCTTTGCGACCAGCTCAGCCAGAGCCAGCCCGCGGTCAGTCATCACCTCGCACTCCTTCGTCACGGCGGCATCATCGCCCCGCGTCGCCAGGGCAAAAATAACTTCTACAGCCTGACGGACACCGGTACCGATCTTGCGTCGGTCGTCAAGAATTTGATCGCCTGACTTTCATCCAGGTATCGCCAGAAACGAATTTGTCGTCGCAAATCGAAAAGACCCGCTTGCCATCCAGATGGCATTCGGGTCTTTTTTTTGGGCGATTGCGATCCTGGTCCGGAATTGCGGCCGCGTTGCGATCGACGCGTGGATTCGTCGTTCATCGGCGAATTCGAGCGCCGATTTCGACGACGTCAATCGTCCACACATGGAACCGCTCGTTCAGGGAAAGATTCTTTGCCCGATCACCGTGTTCAGTGCCAGCATCGATCTACGATGGCGGACGACGACATCGAGTAATTGCTTGATGACATCCTGATACTCGCGCTGCGCGAGGAGATAGGCGACCACGTTGACCTCTCCACCGAGATAGAGACGATGGGTCGTGTCACGGACTTCGGCCGCAGCCGGTTCGAGTTCCGTGCGGACTTTGGCGACCATTCTCTTGGTCACCTCGTACTCGTTGAGTGCCTGCTGGACATCAGTGACCACCTGACGTTCGAGATTCGCCAGCTCGACCGCGCTTTGAGAGACGTTCAACTTAGCGCGGGCGATGGCCCCCTGGTTTCGGTTGTAGACCGGCAGCGGTACGGTGACGCCCAAGGCCCAAGAGACCGGGCTCTTCAGGCCATAAGGCGTATTGTCCTGAAGCGTGTAAGGCTGAGCGAGCACATAAACATCCGTGTACCGATTCGCAAGCTGGAGCCGGACATTGGCCTCAGCGGTTTTCACGCCGAGTCGGAACGAGACGATATCGGGACGCAGTGCCAGGGCCATCCGAATCAACTCATCGACCGGCGGAGGTGGCGGCGCGAAGTCCTGGATCGTGCCCCGTACTTCGGTGGCTTCCGCCTTCTCGGCCGGAATATTTAACAATGTCGCCAGGTCTCGCTTCGTCTTTTTCAAGCCTTCTCCGGCGTCAATCAGACCGACCTCCGCAGCCTCCAGCTTTCCTTTCACACTCAGCACGTCGGCCCGGGTGATTTGTTCTTTCTTGAAGAGTTCGAGAGTCACATTATAGAGTTGGACATAGCCTTTGACCCCTTTTTCGGCGTAACGCACGGTTTGTCTGGCCGTGAGGACGTTCAAGTACGCCGTGTAGAGCTGATCGATCGCCGTGCGAACAGCGTCTTGATACTGCGCCTCGATCACGCGCTTGGCCCGTGTCGCGTAGAGCGTGCGCGCCGCTCTCTTGCGTGACACATCCAGCGGATAAGAGACGTTCACATCATACTGAGTCTGACCACCGGGCCGATTCTTGGTGTAGCGTCCATAGGGAACGAGCTGGGCGTCGGCATAAAAGACGGGGTTGGCGCGTAGGCCCGCATTAAGAATGTCCGCCTCGGCCTGTGGAATCTCAAACGACTTGCCACGAAGGTCGAGATTCTCCTTGATCAGACGATCGATCGCCTGGTCAAGGCTGACACCCTCGGGTGGCCCGTCGTCTTCCGGCCCCGATGGCAAGGCGTAGGATCCATAGGACGGAACGTCGTATGTCGGCTGTTCACGGGGTGCCGCGTAGCCTTGGGGGGCGTTGCCGAGATTGGGTGTCCCGGCATTCAAGTTCGATTCAAGAACACGCGTCGACGTCGTGCCCGGCCGTCCGCTGATCGGGCCGCCGCCGGGGCCGTTGTTCAGTAAGCTCGCGCCTCCGCCGGGTATCGTGCCAAGGACACTCGCCCCGGTTCCTGGTGCGGCACCAAGGGAAGAACCACCTATTCCGGGAGTTCTCGGAAGCGTGGAATCGATCGTCGGCCCTTGGGCATGCGCCCGTCCCGACCCCAGTCCCAGGGCCAGGGCCAGGGCGAGCACCGTCGCACTCTCGCGGATGTAACGAAACATGATTTCCGCGACCCTCCTTGTCGGCCGAAGCGCGGTCCCCGGTCAATCCTTGACGCGAGGCAGATTCCGCACTTGATCACGACCCAGTTCGCAATATTCCCTGTTATCGGACTCCCTTTCACTTTGCGTTAAATCGCCTCTTCCGGAATGACCCAATCCCCCTAGCAACCGTCAAAATCCGCAAAGTCGAGCGGTCTTCCGCACTTAGAATCGCCGGACCACGTCACGACTCGGAAATGGGAGGTGAGAGGGCGTTTGCCCCATCGTCGGCCGCGAGGAGTTGGTCGACTTTTTCCCAATCAATGATCTGCTGTTGTAACGGCCAAAGCTGAACAGTGCGGAGGAAGTTGCCCAGGTCGCGGAGAAGCAGCGTCAGGAAGCAGACAGAAAGCAAAATCGGAGGGAACACTCCCCAGATAAAAAAGGTCAAAACCGCCGACCCTCCGAAGTATGCGACGCCGACAAGATATCTAAATTTCATCGCAGATAGAAGCGCTCCCAGAGTCAACGGCGCGTCGCGATAGCGCCTAGAAAACTCAAGGTTTCGCCGTTGCAGCTTGGTCAAACGCATACTGAGGGAAACCTCAATCGTCTATTTCGCGGCGGCTTGTTTCTCAGCGACCTTGTATCCAGGCGCGGCGAGGATCGTACGGATCGGTTTGCCGTCCGCGACGTTCCACAACCGGACTTCACCGTCCCAGCTTCCCGAGGCGAGCGACTTGCCGTCGGGGGCGAACGCGATCGCGTAGACCCAATCGTTGTGGCCGGACAGCACCTGCTTTTGATTGCCGTTCGTCGGGTCGAATATCCTCACTGACTTGTCAGCACTGCAAGCGGCCAAAGCCTTGCCGTCGGGTGACAATGCGATTTTGAAAACCGCGCCGCCGAACCCGCCCATTTGCCGGACTTGCTTGGCCTCGTCGTCGACGTTCCAGACGCGAATGAGGTTGTCTTCGCCCGCGCTGAAGACTTGCTTGCCGTCGGGACTGAAGGCCACCGAATAGACGGTTTGCGCGTGACCTGGAAATGTGACGAGCGATTCCTTCTTGGCGACATCGAAGACCTTCGCGGTTTTATCGCGACTGGCACTGGCAAGTTTTTTACCATCGGGACTGAAAGCGATGTCGAGAATCCAGTCGGCGTGATCTTCGACAAGAGCGACTTGCTTGCCGCTGTCGATTTCCCAGATCCGGATCGCCCTATCCGCTCCGGCGGCGGCAACGAGCTTGCTATCCGGGCTAAAGGCCACCGCGAGAACGCTATCGGTGGTCTCGACCAGGTCACGCACCGGCTTGCCGCCCCCCGAAGGTTCGGCGGTGAAGAGACGGGCCGTTCCGAACTGGCCGGGATCGCCGCTCGCTACCGCCATCCACTTGCCGTCGGGACTGTAGGCAATTTTGTAGATCCGCTCGGCATCGCCGGTGAGTCGGCGGTCGAGCACGCCGTCAAGCGTTTTCCAAAGGTTCACTTCATGATATCCCGATACCGCCACGTCGTTACCGTCGGGGCTAAAGGCCAAGGCGGTCACCGGCACGGTGGCGGAGTAAATCTCGGGGATGGAAACGGGCGTCGCTTTCCTCAAAACGCTCGTCCAGTCCTCTTTCGACTCGCCGCCATCATATTTCGCCCCTTCCTTCACCCAGCGCTCGATGAGTGCGATTTTCTCAACCGGCAAGGGGTCTTGCTTGTACGGCATTCTTGGCTGACCATCGGCGCGAAGCAATTCCACAAATCGGGAGGCATCCGGGTCGCCCGGCTCAAGCGTGATATCCTCGCCCTGCTGGCCACCTTTGGCCAACTGGGCGAACGTGGTCATGATATACTTACTTTCTGATTTCTTTTGATTATGGCAGGCGATGCAATTCTGCACCAGGATCGGGGCGACATGCTTGATGAAGCTGACTTTGTCATCCGCCTTGGGAGGGTCTTCGGCGCGAGACTCAACCGTCACGGCAATCCTCAGGGCGAAGCAGACCAAGGCGAGGAAAGAACGGGTCATCGGAATCACTCCTGAGCTGTCATGGCGGAATTCAGACCACCTTGTCGAACCGAAAATCGCGTTATTTCGCCGGAAGGACCTTCAACGAGAGCGGGACCGATGGCAGTAATGGTGCCGGGTAGTCTTTCTTGTTGACCTGAAATGCCAGGCTCGCGTTTGCCGTGGTCGTCGCGGAGGCGGCTTTCTCTTCGGCGGAAAGCTTGAGCGTAAACTCGTTCTGGTCCGGCGGAACTGTGACGGGATCGGCCTTGGTCCCGGCGGGAAGCCCGCTCAATTTCACCGTCACGGGTTCTTTGAAGGCGCTCTTGCGGACGACCTTTCCCTTGATGTCAAGGCTCGTCCCCGCCTTCAATTCCACGCTCCCGGTCGAAAGTTCGATCGCGACAGGTTTTAAGATATTGAGGGTCACCGCGGGCACTCCGAAAACCCGATCGGCACCGCTGATCTTTCCCTTCGCAATCAGCCCGACGGTCACGAGCCCGAGAGGATGTTCGATCGCGGTGGTTAGAGTCACAGACGTTTCGTCGGCCTTCTCGCCAATGTTGCCGGGTGCGGCGGTCAGTCCAGGCGGGAGCGGCAAGGTTGTGATCGCAAGTGCGCCGGTCGCATCTTTCTGACGAATCGCTTTGACGTGCACGGGAATGCCGTAACCATGCGTCACTTCGATCGGACCGATTGGCGCTTCGAGCGTCAAGGGCAAGGTGGCGGTCGTCGCGGCGGTAAGACCGAGGAATCTTTGCGCATTGGTCGGAAGCGTCGCTTGCGAGGCGAAAACGATTGTCTTGGACGCCACCGCGAGGATCGCACCCTCAGGCCCCTGCCCTTCGCCAATTACTTTCAGGGCGACAGGATCGATCTTCGCATCGGCAATCGTGGCCACGGTGAATGCTCCGATCAGTTGCCCCTCCGCGATGGTTCCAGGGCGCACGATCAGCCCGGCCGGAGGGTCGGCCACCTTGACCGTGATCGGCCCGTTGTAACCTTTCCGGATCACTGTGACCCCGACCGACGTCGTCCCGCCCCCGGGCAAGTCGATCTGAGCGTCATTCAAGACCACCTCGAAATCCGAGGTCACCGGCTTCACAATGATCCGATAAGGAAAGCCTGTTCCTCCACGTGACTCAAGATCGCGGAGGGCGAGCGTGATCTCAGTCACCCCTGCGGGAACCGTGAAGCTTTCCAGTTTCGGGTCGGGAGACACGATTCCGGGCGGCTTGGCGTTCCCTTTCTTATCGTTCACGGCGACTGTCGTATCGTCGGCAGTGGCAAGCACAGCGCCTTTCGGTCCGAGGACCTGCAAGATCCCGTCGAGTGCGGAGCCGGACTCCGCCGCATCCACCTCGATCTTGATTTTCCCACCCGGTGTCACCTCGAGAACAAACCGGTCTTCATCGCCGGCCGGGTCGATTCGCCCATTAAAAACCACGGGGGCCGCCGCGCGTACGGGAGAGGCATTGGGAGTCGTCGCCTCTCTCAATTCCGGCATGTCGGAAACCACAAGCGGCGGGAGTGACTCGATATCAAGCCCCGAGGCGCTGCCCTTGAGATCGAGCGCCGCTCCTCGAACGCGCGCTTGAAAGAGCGTCAAAGAAGACGCGGGAGTGAGGCGCGCCGCGGTCACGTTCAGACCTTCTAGCGTTCCGCCTCTCAGTTC
>JAYVYS010000103.1:0-5599 GCA_043784005.1 Isosphaeraceae bacterium | reverse complement strand
GCATACACGGTGATGAGGCCCGTCAAGGAAACCGTCTGGCAGACGCAACGCTATACCGTGCAGACTCCCGTCCGACGAACCGTGATGCGAACCGTGAATTATACCGTCTGTCGATCGGTTCCCGAAACGGTCATGAAGGAGTGCCGCTATACGGTGTGCCGGCCCGTGCAAACAACAACCATGCGAACGGTCACCGAAATTTGCTATCAGAACGTGACTGAAACCGCATATCGAGACGTTTGCGATTCCGTATGCGTTCCCAAGACGATGGTCAACCAGGTGACTCGGGAATGCGGTGATTGGGTCACGCAGCAGATCTACAATCCAGGGAAGACGATCTGCTGCAACGGCGTTCTGGTTCAGTGCCCGGGGTCGTACTGCTCGAAAAAAGTGTGGTGCCCCCGGACCGTGGTTGAGAACGTGGAATGCACCGTCTACGAACGCCAAGCGGTCACTCGCCAGGTTCCGTATACGATCTGCAAGCAGGTTCCCTACACGGTCACAAAGCAAATTCCAGTGACCACCTGCCAGATGGTCTCAGAGGAATGCGTCAAACAAGTTCCGGTCATCACCTGCAGGATGGTTCAGGAAGTCTGCACCAAGCAGATTCCCGAAACCATCTGCGAGACGGTTGCCAGCGAGTGCGTGAAGCAAGTGCCGGTCACGGTTTGCAAAATGGTCGAACAGACCTGCATGAAGACCGTTCCCTACACTTACACGACGACTGTTGCACGAACCCGCACGCAGCGCGTACCTGTCACCGTGACCAAGATGTGCAGTAAGACCCTTTGCCGTCAGGAGCCTTATACCGTCACCAGCATGGTTCCGGAGACTTGCTATAAGCAGGTTCCATACACGATCAGCCGGACCATTCGTGAAACGGCCTACCGCCAGGTGCCATGCACGGTGACTCGGATGGTTCGTGAAACGATCGTCAAGCGCGTTCCGATGACGACCTGCCGGATGGTGACGATCCAGCACTTCAAACAAATCCCGATTGCCACTTGCCGGTACGTGCCCGAAACTTGCGTAAAGCAGGTTCCGGTTACGACCTGCCGGATGGTCTCGGAGGTTTGCTCGAAGCAGGTGCCGGAGACGATCTGTGAAACCGTCAGCGAAACACGAACCCGGTGCGTGGCCGAGACCATCTGCGATGTTCAGACCGTGAACTGCGTCCGTAAAGAACCGTTTACGATCTGTCGGCAGATCCCGGTCACGACGACCGTTTGCACTCCGGTGACGGTCACGCGGCAAATTCCGGAAACGAAGACGATTTGCGTGCCCAAGACCGTGTGTCGCCAGGTGCCGGTCGAAGTCTGTGTGAGGGTTCCGGTCATGGTGGAATGCCCGCCGGTGGTCATGCCATCCATGCAAAGTGTGATCGGCTCACCGCAGAGTGACACCCCCCTCAAGGGGATGCCGCTCTGAGCGGTGGATCACGTCCGGACATCGAACGAACACCCTCGGAGAGTAATCTCCGAGGGTGTTTCTTTTTCGAATTGAGTCGTTCGATCAAGGATTTTCTTCGAATCCACCCGCCGCGATCAAACGATCCAGTTGAGGACGGAACGTAGTGAACGCCCGTGAGCGGTGGCTAAGTTGGTGCTTCACGAGTGCGCTCAGCTCGCCAAATGTCTTGTGGTATTCGGGAACCAAGAAGATCGGGTCATAACCGAATCCGTTTTCGCCCTTGAGTGTGCGGAGAAGCCGTCCTCGGCAGGCCCCCGAAGCTTCGATCCTAATCACACCTCGGGGGTCGGAAAGCGCCAGCGCGCAGACAAACGCCGCTCCGCGACGCTCGTCCGGGACGTTCTCAAGGTTTTCCAGAACCTTCCGATTGTTCGCCTCGTCGTCACCGTGTGTACCGGCGTAACGGGCCGAGAAAACTCCGGGAGCGCCATTGAGAGCGTCCACCGTCAGGCCGGAATCGTCGGCAAGCACCCAATGGCCCAGAATACGAGCTGTTTCGCTTGCCTTTTTGCAGGCATTCCCGGCAAACGTGTCGGCGTCTTCGACGACATCGAGAGAGGTCTGGAAATCCTCTAGCGTCCGGATGGACAGACGTTTGAGATGTGCATTCGTTTCCCAAGGGGAAGCGATCAAAGCCGCAAGTTCGCGGCCTTTCTTCTTGTTGCGAGTGCCGAGGACCAGGACCATCGAGGCGGATGTACTCATGATGCGAGTGCGAACTGATAAGGAAAGTGACGACCGCCGCCAGGTCGTGAAGGCCAGACGACGGTGTCCGTGAGTCGACGAATCTGTTTACTTCATTGCTTTGATGGGATGATTGGGATCTTCGAGATCCGTGAGGTAATTCGCGGGCGCGAACATGAGCCCCTTGGTCTTGTTGGTGATGGGAACGGCAACTTTCAAGAGCGTCTCGTGGAGCTTGCTCGCCGAGGGATCTTTGGGGTCCTGGAACGAGCCGATCAAGACCTTGCTCGATGTTCGGTCGTGGTAAACATAGGGCTGGGAACCGGTTCGTTGAATCTCCGGATCGCGAGCAAGGTTCTCGGCGAGTTGCTCGGCGTCATCGGCCGCCGTCATCAAGGGGCTCTTTTTAAGCCAGCTGCTGTCGAAGAGACTCGCGTCTTTTTCCGACGGATTGAAAACCGCTCGCCCACCGAATTCCGCCACCTGAATTGTATAACGGCCCGGGCAATTGTAGATACTACGGGGGCCGCTATTCATCTGCGCGACGAGCTTGTCGCCAGCCTTGCGGCCGGGGTAGAGGTTCTGAGCAGGCACGTACGGATTGGTTGTCCGAAGCGCGGTGCTAAGGCCTTGGCCTTTTCGCCAGGAGAAAGGCGAGGGGATCTCATCCAAGCAGCGTGGCTTGATTTTCTTGACCCGGTGCATGAGTGCCAGAGAGTCGGCCTCACTCTTCTCGTTTCCCACCAGCACAGCCGCCTCGTCGAAGGAGCGGACCCGCTCGGGGTCAGTGAGTCTCGCTTGCCGTTGTGCCTCGATCGCGGTCGGCGGAACGTTTCGGATCATGCTCTTACCCGGGAAATCCTTCGTCCTCAGGATATAAGCGGGCAGCCCGTGGTCTTGACGAAGTTCTTTCGCGAGCGCGAGTGCCAATCGCTCGGCCTCTGGGCCTCGGAAGCTCTTCGCGAGTACCATGAATGGACCGGCATCCTTTGTGAGGAGCCAGGGCTCGATTGGCTCATTGGTCATCGCGATGGTCGCTGGCTTCAAGTCGTCAGGCGACGTCGGTTCCGGCAATTTCGAAGAGGCCGGAAACACCCGCGAATCCGTCTTCGGATCGGCATTCATTGCGGGAGTTGTCGAAGCCGCCTCGGCGGTCGGCGTCGGAGTTGCCGGGGCATTACGTTTGAACAAGGAGCGGACGCTCGGACGTCCGGCGGCCTGCGGGGGTGGCGTCGGATCCTGTGCGAGCACGACCGGCGCGGCTAGCAACACGATCAGACTCGAAACGCTGGCGATCGGCGATTTCATGGGCGATCCCCCATCCTGTCGGGTTCGCGGTGAATCCTGTACCGAAACGTCTTCACGCAATCCCTGCGTAGTTCCAGTACAGGGTTTAAGTCGAGTTCAGCCGGTCGTCGCGAGGAGGATTCGGAGGGAGTGAGTCCGGCGAAATGCGATCGGGACTTTAACAGAAGTGTCCAAACTCGCCCAGAGCGATTTCCAGGTCGACGCGGATTCGCTTCAATGGGGAAAGGGCCATTGCTCTCCAAGAACCTGCTTCTGGATTTCACCGAGTCGCATGATCCCCGCGTCCGCCAGGTCGAGAAGCTTTTGAAGCTGTTCGCGCGAGAAGACTCCCGACTCTCCCGTCCCCTGAACTTCCACGAACCCACCGCCTCCAAGTCTCACGACATTCATATCCACATCGGCCGTGGAGTCTTCCACGTAATCGAGGTCGAGCACGGGTTCTCCCCGGACTAGCCCGACGCTTACCGCGGCGACAGAGTCGCGAAGGACCTTCCCGGCGACAACGTCTCCCAGGCGGTTTCGCAAGGCATCGGCAACCGCCACAAATGCTCCGGTGATCGCCGCGGTGCGCGTGCCGCCGTCCGCTTCGAGAACATCGGCATCGACATGAACGGTGTACGGCCCCAGTGCTTTGGTATCGACAATCGCTCGCAGACTCCGGCCGATCAGCCGCTGAATCTCGGTCGAGCGCCCGTCCGTGCCGCGCGACTTCCGGGTGGGTGTGCTGCCCGGTAGCATCGCGTACTCGGCGGTCAGCCAGCCGACTCCCTTGCCTTCGAGAAACGGAGGAACCTTGTCCGAAATCTGGGCGGTGATCAGGAGAGTCGTCGCGCCCGACCGGTAAAGCACGCTTCCCGGACTATTCCGGACGAAGCCCCGTTCGATCGAGACAGGGCGAAGCGCATTGTGTTTTCGGCCTTCGTGTCGCGGCATTCCTCACCCCTTATCGATTGATGCGAGGGACTCAGCTCGCGAAGCCGGCTCGGCCTTCACGATCGGCCAGACCGAGCGTTTCGGGCCATCCGTCGAGCATTAGCCAAAGAAGCAATGCCTTCTGAAAGTGGAGCCGGTTCCCCGCCTGAGCGATCACCAGGCTACGGGGACCATCGAGCACTTCCGCAGTGACTTCCTCACCGCGATGTGCGGGCAGGCAGTGTAGGAACATCGCGGAAGACTTCGCCGAACCCATCAGCTCGGTATCGACTTGGAATGGGGCGAACGCCTTCCGACGGTCGGCCGCTTCGTCTTCCTGACCCATGCTTGCCCAGACATCCGTATACACGACGTCGGCATTGATAAGTGCGTTTTTTGGGTCATGATCGACGACCAGCGGGACTTCCGGGAACTTCTTCCCGAACGCCTCGCGGAACGCCTCAGGGAACTCATAACCTGGTGGTGCCGCGAGGGCGAACTGAACCCCCAACAACGCCGAGGCAAGCGCGAGCGATCGAGCGACGTTGTTGCCATCGCCCACGAAGACCAGATTCACCCCTTCCAGCCTCTCGAAATGCTCAAGGATCGTGAGCATGTCGGACATGGCCTGACAGGGGTGCGCCGCGTCAGAAAGGGCATTGATGATGGGCACCGTGGAGTGCCTCGCAAGTTCCTCGATCGTCGCATGTGCAAACGTTCGTGCGGCAAGCGCATCGACGTACTGACTGATCACCTTGGCGAAATCCGCGAGGCTATCCCGGCTTCCCATTCCGACATCCTTATCGCGGAGAAAGATCGCGTTACCGCCAAGCTGACCGACCGCCGCTTCGAAGCTGACGCGGGTGCGCAGCGAAGGCTTTTCGAAGACCAGTCCAAGAGTCCTCCCCGGAAGATAAGTTGCGCGGAGCCCTTCGGCTTGCTCTCGCTTCAGCTCCCGGGACCGTCGAAGGAGGACGCGAGCCTCATCCGGCGCGAGTTCGAAAAGGTCGATGAAATGTCGGACCATGACGCCAGGCACCTTACCCGACCGCGGTGTGTCGGAGAATGTCCGCGAGGATACCGCAGCCCTCGTCGATTTGCTCATCGCTGATCGTGAGTGCCGGGAGCAAGCGGATCACATGACCATGCGTCGCGTTGATCAGGAGGCGTCGTTCCAGGCAAGTCGCGACCACGCTCGACGCATCCACAGTCAGGTCAAGTCCGA
>JAYVYS010000102.1:0-13162 GCA_043784005.1 Isosphaeraceae bacterium | reverse complement strand
GGCGGCCGGCGCGAAAAAGCCCTCCGCGGTGGGCTCGGGCCGGCGGCTCGTCTCGCTCGGTCAAGATGGGCGCTGCGTGGCGTGGACGTTGGAGGACCGCGTGTTGCGTCACAAGAACACGCCCGTTGTGGCCGACGTCGTAACGGCGATCTCGGCGGCGACCGTGCCTGGGGGTACTGCGTCGTTCGCACTTGTGACCGGGGAAGGACGTCTCCTCGCCTTCGATCGCGAAAGCCTTCCCGTCGGTGTCCCGGTCCGCCTGGCATCCGGGCTGCCGGAGGCCTTGCATCTCGCCGCCGATGGCCGCCGCGCGGTCGTGGGATTCGAGACCGGAGGCGCGGCGATCGTCGCGTTGCCCACAGGTCTCGTCAAGCCGATCGGCGGTGCGCCGCTGCCCGGTCCGGTGAAGTCGGTCCGGTTTGGGCCGAGAGGTTTGCTCGCGATCGGCGCGGCTGACGGGGTTTATCTCGCCGACATCGACCGCGATGGCACCGCCTCGCGGCTCAAAGGTGTCGATGGTCCGTCGCAGTCCGTTGATTTCGCGCCTTCGGGTGATTGGCTGGCCGCGTGCTCGGCCACGGGGGAGCTGGCCCTCTGGCCCCTGGTTGACGGAAAGGCGACCGGAACGGTCTCTTTGCCAGGTGCCGCACCTGACGCTCCATTGACATGCGTGGCGTTCGCCCCGGCCTCGGGCCCGCCGCTGCTTGTGGCGGGAGACGGCGAGGGGGGCGTCAGTCGTTGGGACCTACGGACACGCCTGGCGCTGCCACGATTGACCCCCCACCGCGGGCGTGTCGCCCGGGTATCGATCACGCGCGAGGGCCGCTACCTGTTGCAGATCACGGGCGACGGCATCGCGCTGATTTGGGACCTTCAGCAAGGGCGAGAGGTACGGACGCTCCCCGGGCGCTGGTCAACGGGAGTCTTTCGAGCCGACGGCAAGCTCGTCATGGCTCGCCACCCGGATGACGGCGGCGGCATTTTCGTCGTCGATCGCGTGGAAGGCAGGATCGATCCCGAGGCGCTTTATCCATCCCCGCCGCAAGTCGATGGCGACTACGCGAGCCTCGTGGTCTCACGCGATGGCAAGCGTGTCGCGGCACTTCCCGCGCATGGCCGGGGCGAGGTCGTTTATCTATGGGACTCGCCCGGCAAGCTCCCACGAATCATTGCCGCTCATGATCGAACGCCTACCGCCTTGGACTTCTCCGCCGACGGCAATCAACTCCTCACGGCGGGCAAGGACGGCAAGATCAAGCTCTGGAACGTCGCGGGCGGAGGCGAGCCTCGCGTGACGGCGACGCTCGAAGAGCCCCTCGTCGAGGAATTCGAGGCCGCTCGGTTCGACCCCGACCATCCGGAGCGCATTGTCGCCGCCGGGCGCACGGGTTCGTCCGATCGGTACATTCTCATTTTTGACAAAGGGCGAAGCAAACGTCTCGGCACATTGCAGGCCCCCGTGTACGCGATCACTTTTTTGGAGAGAGGAAAATATGTCGCCGCCTCCGGCCACGACCGCCGGATTCGGATCTGGCCCGCCGACGACAATCGCCAGGGCGAGCCGCTTCAGGTCGTGGTCGATGCGAGCAACCCCAACGCGCCCAACGCGGGCACGGGGCGCGGAAGCTCGGCCCACCACTCCGAAGCGATCAACGATCTCCTCCCCTGGCCCCTTCTCCAAGGCCCCAAGCTCGTGAGCGCGAGCGACGATACCACGATCCGCTTCTGGTCCATCGAGAGAGTCGACCAGCAACTTCGCACTTCCCTCCTCGGCACGCTCACAAGCGCTCCCGGCGAGCTCGATTTGGACCCCGACGCCGTTGAGGGCGGTAACGGCGATGGCCGCGGTAACCCGGCTCCCCCGCCGGCGCCGGCGATGCCGCCCCGTCGTGTCGCCGAGCGAGGAGAAGTGCCCTGGGTGGCATTCACGCCCGAAGGCGTCTACGACGGTTCACGCGAAGGAGACCGTCTGGTTTGCTTTGTGCAAGGAGACACCGTCGCTCCGATCGACCAGTTCGTCCAGCGGTTCTTCCGGCCCCTTCTGACCGACCAGCTCCGGCAGGGGGTCCGCCCCGTGAGCAAGCCATTCACTCCCCCGCCGCCGTTGCTGCTGGATGCATCCGACGACCTTGATCCCGCCAACCCGACGGCCAAGATCAAAGTCACACTCTGCGACCCGTTGCTGAAGCGCGATCAGCTCCGGCTTTTTCACAACGACACCCCGGTCCGGGAAGACACTGACTTCGCACCCGGCGACGAGCCCGGGACTTTTCTTGTCGACCTGCGCCTTACCCGCGGCGAGAATCGGGTTTACGCACTGGCAGGGCGGCCCGGCGACGTGGACGCGCGGTCCCCCGACCTGATCCTCCCTTACACCGGTCCGGAGAAGGCCGCTCGGACCCATGTCATCTCGCTCGGCGTGGGCAATTACCGGAAAAACGCCTTGCTCTACCCAGGTGCCGACGCCTCGGAGCTTGCCGCCTACCTGGGCAGCCACGGAGTCGGAACCGCGCCGACGGTCGGACAGTCCATCGCACTGATCGACTCGCAAGTCACCGAGAAAGCCGTCGAGAAAGCGTTTGAAGAGGTCCGGCGTGACGTCCGCGACAATCCCCAAGACGTCGTCGTCGTCTTCCTTGCCGGCCACACGGACGTGGTGACCGACGCGAACGACCGGCCTCGGTTTTCACTCCTTCTCTCCGACTTCGACTTCCCGGCAGGCACACCGGAGCGGGCCGTGTTGCGCGGACCGAACGTCGCCGAAGGGGTGGTAAAGCCCCGAGTGCATACGTTCCTGCCTTACGCCGCGATCGACCGCCACCTTTCTCATCTCCATGCTCTGCGGCGGCTCGTCATCGTCGACGCGTGCCAGGCCGAGCTGATCCAGGAAGACACGTCGGTGCGAGCGGCCCGGCAGTTCCGGGCGATGGAGCAGGAGTCGCGTCCCACGCGGACATCGTATTTCCTCGCCGCGCGCCCCGGCGAGTCGGCGAGAGAGGCCCCACTACTCCGGCACGGAGTGCTCACTTATGTGCTCCTTCGTGGCATGGGCTCTCCGACACTGGTCGCGCCGCCCGGCGACCTTTCCATCTTCCGTCAATTCCCCAATGCGGACAGCAACGGCGATCGCCGCGTCACAACTCGGGAATTGCATCGCTACGTCGACCGCACCTTGCCGAGTCTGGCCATGCGCGTTGACGGCATGATGCGCGCCGCCGCCCCACCGGAACTGGCGGTCGCGGGTCCCGGCCTTACGCCGCCGCAGACCCCTCTGATCCAGACGGCGGGCGCCTCCTTCCCCCTGGTCGAACTTTCCGGCGGTGCTTTGCCCACCTCCCGTCCCGTGGGCGATGGAGGGAACTGACCGAGCGGGCCGGCGGTGGCAATCAGATGGCAAAGCCGAGTTGGCCGAGCGATCCAGAATCGGAGACGAACCGCCGAGATCTTAGCGGAGAAATGAGCATAAGTTTGAGTGAAAGCCTGAACGCGACAAATTTATCCGTTCTCGTTGATTCTCTTCCGTCTCTCTCCGCCATCTCTATGATCTCGGCGGGGAATCCGCGTCGATTCGGCCTCACTCAGGATTCGCGTTCGACTTTGCGATCGTGATGCCCGATCGACTCGAAAGGGCTCACCCGCCCTCGGCTGAGGGTGCCGGCGCGGGCCGAGGCTTTGTGGATAGCAGAGGAACTCCGGCCGGGAAGGCCACGGGGATGAAGCAGTCGGGCTCGGCCCGCATCTGGGTCGACCGACGCATCTCCGTGATCACCGCGCCGCGGAAGTCGGCAAGCGAAAGAACGTCCGACTTGCCGGATCGCGAGCGAGGGCGGTCGGCACTCACCGACCTGAGGATCGCTTGAGCCAAAGCCCTGTTCCGTTGACTGGAATCGGGGACAGGGTGCCGTAACGACGCGACAAGTGTGATCACGTCGTGCTCGTTGTAAAGCGACTTGACCCACTCCGTGATGTCGGTATCCCATTTCTCCTCGAGCGTCCGGCCGGCGGGGGCTTCGTGGACGCAATCGAGCACGAGGACCACGCGGCATCCCTGGCGCACCAGCGAGCCGAGGGTGGCGGAGACGGTGTCCGCGGAGACGGCTCCCTCGCCAGGAAGGGCACGGGTATCTGCCGCCGCGAGCCAGGACACCCGATTGTGGCGCACGACGTGCGTCTCGACGACAACGACCGCCATGTCACCCGGCTCGACGGGGGCTTCGCCCAAGGATTTCAGGGCCGCGAGAAACTTGGCGGCGGTCGCGTCATGACCCACTAACGGGGCGGCTCCGCGAGCCAACAAGGGGGGTTGTACGCGCCGGCCGTCGATGCTGAGCGTGTGTTGGCCGAAGAACGACAAAAGGTCGTTCGCATCACGACCGGAGAACTTGATCTCGCGGAGCGTCGAGTCGGCGGAAAACGCGGGGGCAAGGGCGAGCAGCCAGGCGCGCGGCTCTCTGGGCGGGGGTAGTGGCGGAACGCGCTTCGGCTCGGGCACGACCTCCACGTCAATATACGCCGCGCGGGAGATCCCTTTGCCGCTCTTGGCCAGCGCGGTCACTCGATACGTCCCCGGACTGAGCACCCGGCGAAAAGGGACCATGGCCTGTTTCGACGCCGGGTCGAGCGCGGGGCGCGCGGGGGGAAGGGCCACCTCGCCATCGACGCGGACCTCGAACGGACCGGGGGGAAGATCCTGCCAGGTCTCGACCAGCCAATCCAGCGCGAACTGGCCTTCGGGCACACGGATCATCGGCGGAACGGCGTCGCCCGCAACGAGCGGACGGGCATCGGCCATCACGGGGGCGGCCCCTCCAGGCCCTAGCCTTGCCGTGATCCTTGGTGGCTGCGACTCGGCCTCGGGTGCCGGTTCTTCGCGGCGCTCAATCGCCGCCACGTTCGGGTCGCCGGTCCTGAGCAATACGTCAATTTTGTTATCGGGTTTATCGCGCGGCTGGCGAAGCTCCTTCTCATAGGTCAGCGCTGGAAAATATTCGGTAGGTTTGGAGCCATCGAGCGAGCGGTTGATCTGCCAGCCGAGTAGGGTGGAGTCACCACGAATCGACGCATCGTAATACCCGCGCGGGGTCCAAAGGACCCACTCGTTCAGCCCATTTTCGTCGTCGCGCCCCGGAAAAAACGTCAAGGCCGGTAGCTCGGCCTTGCGCGTCCCGAAGAGCACCAGTCCAGCCTTGTCGACGCCATTGGGACCTGTGGGGAGGCCGGCTTTGCGACGGAGCTTGAGCTGGATCCATTGAGCGGGGGGATTGATCGCGTATCGCCTGAGAAAGTCGGGCGCGAGCACTTTGGAGCCATTGAGGTGGGTCTCCTCGGCCACATCGCCCACAAGCAAGCCGCCCTGGTCGGCAAACCCGTTTTTCGTCACGTCGTTGACGACCACTTTGCCGTCCCGCTGAAGGAGGAATGTCGCGCCGAGGGGTGCGAGAGTGTCGCAGCCGGCGAGCGGCCAGAGGCAGAGGGTCTGGTCGAGCGAACCGGTGACGAGCCAGCGGCCGTCGGGCGAAGGCGCGGCGGAGTAGACGAAGGAGGAGTGACCGCGCAAGAACCGCGTACGCACGCCGTCGAGCCCGTAAATGGCCACTCCCCGGTCACACGCCACAGCGAGCGCCGGCTTGTCATGCCCGGGGCCGGGAGGGATAAACGTCCACGACCACCAGTAGCCATCGTCCTGCAGATTGAGCGTGACGGTAAACCGGATCTGGCCCGCGTTTAGCACCGCGAGCCGGTCGGGCGGGAGAGGACGTACGCTCCAGGCGTCAAACGTTGTGAAAGAGGTCTGGACGCTGGCGGCGTCAAATGTGTTGCGCGAGCGGGTGCGGAGGTCAAACCCCCAGTAACGCGCCGGAGGGGGTGTACCGACTTGGCCGAGAGGTGAATAGAGGTAAGCCAGAGCCAAGGCTTCGGCGCCTTTCACGAATCCGACCTGCCAGATGCTTCGCCCCTGTCCCTTGAGCCACCGGGTGGCCTGCTCGGGCGCGGCGGTCAAGTCCTTTAGACCGATGTATTGCTCATCGTCGCCGCCGAAGCCGATGTAACGACCGCGGGGACTGACCGCGAGGGCGTGGACGGTGTTGGCGCTTAGCGCGACGGGTAGGACCACCGCGCCATCCGCCATCCGCCGGAGAGAGACATCGCATTGATAATCCGCAACAGCCGCGGCGGACTTCAATCGCGGCCGGACGATGCTCGTGGCGAGGCGGCCATCGGGAACGAACGCAATCGCCAAAACACCCGCGTTAAACTCAAGGCCGGGCCGCCGCAAGACGGTGGCGGGGCCAAGGCTGCCGTCGGCGGCAAGCGGGAACCGTTCGAGTGACCCGTCCTCCCGGCCGATGACAACGAAGGCGCCGTCGGGGCTGATGGCCAGGCTCTTGATCTGGCGATCGCCCCGTCCGATGTCCAGACCGGCTACTGGTGCCGGCGGACGCAAACTCACGACACCCGGGACGGCCGCGCTGACGTCCCAAACACGGAGTGTGCCGTCAAAACCTCCAGTGACGAGACGGGTCCCCTTCCCGGTGAACGCCAGGCTCAAGACTCGCCCTTGCCCAAGGACGGACATAAGCTTTGAGGTATGCCCGGCGATGTCCCAGAGGCGCGCCGTTCCGTCGCTGCTGCCGGAAGCGAGCTGCGTGCCATCTGGGCTGAAAGCAAGCGAGTTGACGCCATTGGTGTGTCCCAGAAACGGAGTTTGCCCGTCTTCGCCCGCCGGAAGTATCCCGAGAGGATCACCCTGGGGGCGATCGGCGCGACCGGGGAAGCGGAACAGGCGGATCTCACCGCGCATCGCGTTCACGCCGACTCCGGCGACCGCGAGGATCGCCTGGCCCTGTGCATCGGGGGTCGACAATGCCAGCGCCTGAACCGATCCGGCATTGCCGCGCCAGACGGGGGGACGGATCGTGCGTTCGAGGATCGGTGGATCGACCGTGAGGTTCCAGACGTGGATGACCTTGTCTTCACCGGCGGAGAGCAGACGCGATTCATCGGCCGTGAACACGAGCTTGCGGATGGGCGCGCGATGTCCCCCGGTGTTGAGCACCACCATGGGCTTATCGTTGAAATCAGCCTGCCGATCCTGCGCGTTGGCGGTCGCGGTCAGCTCGAAGGTCAGGGCGACGAAGACGATTCGCAGGATCAACATCGCGCGCGGCGGGCTCGACCGGTTGCGGAGGGCTGATGGGAAACCCATGACGAGGACTCGCTAGGCGCTGGGGGGTGCGCCGGCCCCGAACCTCTCCGCCGCACCGGCGCGACGGGAGCGAACCGTTAACGCTTTATCTTACATGGCGACGGACATGATGTCGATGTATCACGCGCAGTGATCCGGAAGGACTGGGGAGTCGTGGAGCTGGATGAGGAAAATTCATCCGCCGATGACGCGGACGGACCCCGATGGAACATCGGCGTCGAAGGTTTAAGGCCCAGCGACTTGACACGAACGTGATCGACACTGGCTCTGGACAATTCAGGACGAATCGTCCGATCTCCTTGCCATATATTAATTTGTGTCGATACAATTCATCTATTTATGCATTTGTTTTTGTGATCGTCACCTTTCCCGAGAGCGTGACTTTAGGAATGAGAGCGCCGTTAAACCACACTGCTCAGCAGGCCTTATTGACGGAGATTTCCCAGGGGCGGCGTTGATCCGCGACCACACCGGGAAGGATCTTCACACCCCGCACTCATCGGGGCTGGCCGGCCCGGCGCCTCAAATTTTCTGGTACGCCAAACGACCCCTCAAATTCGTCACAACGAATTGGCTCGTTGCAATCGACTCATGACAGACCTTCGCTCCAGCCGATACTCCCGTTGAAATCCCTACTGAGCGGATTGGGCCTGGAGAGCGCCCGAGGCGTACTCGCGAGTCCATCGACGCGGTAGAGGAGGGAATGGCGACCCGCCAGCTCGCGGTGCCGACCGAAACCGGTTCCTTGGCGTGTCGAAATGACATACAAATGTGTAGTTAAAGAGGAGGGACGGCCTCATGCGGAACCTGAAACTGTTCGCGTGCTTTATGGCCGCGGCTCCTGTTCCATGGACCCTCGGCGGTAAGCTCCTGGCGGCCGACGGACCGGCGCTGCCACCTTTGCCAATGGCTGCGGCGCAGTCCGCGCCGGGTTACCAATTCCCCCAACCTCTCGGAACCCCGCAGGCGTATCGCTCGGAGGGGTCACCGCTTTACTCGGCGCTCACATCGCCGCAGGGCGGCGTGACCCCGGGGATCGGGTCGGTGCCCTCGCCGTACCCGTCAGTGGCGACGGGGTCGGCGCAGGACCTGCCGTCGCCGCAGGTGTCGTTCCCCTCGCCCCAGTTCCCGTTCCCTTCGCCGCAGGGCGGGGCGGCGCTCGGAAACGTGGGTGACAGTCGGGTCCCATCGCCGTTCATGTCGGCGGTATCCCCTGGCGGCGCGCCTTTGGTGGCCGGTTCCAACAATGCCGCGGCGCTCGCGGCGGTAAACTCGGCTTTCGACGCGGGGGGCGGGGCTCAGGCTTCCGGCTCAAGGTTCGCCGCGATGGACAGCCGCAGCAGCTTCGGCATGATCGGTGACGCCTCGCCGCCCGGTGGAAGACAGCAGCCACCGCCTACGGATGTCAGGCCACCTTCCACGCAGGTCAAGTCCGCGTCCCAGTCGATCTCGGCCCGCGGGTTCAAGATCGCCGAGAACCAATCACCGATCCCGCAAGACCGCGTATTCTTCGGTTTCAACTACTGGAACGACGTCAACCAGCAGCTTTACAAGCACTTCGAAGCCCCGATCAAGAACGTCGAGGTTTACCGCTACGTCTGGGGAATGGAGAAGACGTTCAACAACGGCCTCGGGTCCGTGGGTTTTCGGCTTCCCCTCTACAACATCTCCGCCGTTTCATCGGTCTCCTCGATCAAGGGAGGGGGGACGTCGACGGCGATGGGCGACCTCAACCTGTTCATCAAGCATATCTTTTACTCCAACCCCGAGACCGGCGCGGTGTTCAGTGGCGGCCTCGCGATTAGCCCCAAGACGGCACCCGAACAATTCGCGGGGGCCAAGTATCTCCAGCCGTACAACACGACGACGATCCAGCCCTTTGTGGGATACTTCCGCACCTTCAAAAATGTGTATATCCAGGGTTTTTCGTCATTCGAGTTCCCCATTGCCTTCAACCAGCCCACGATGATGTACAACGACCTCGGTGTGGGCTATTACCTCTACCGCGATCCTACGGGAGAGGGATTCATCACGGCGGTGGCACCAACCTTTGAGGTTCACGTCAACACTCCCATCAACCACCGGGGGATCTACGACCCCTTCGACAAGTTCGGAGCCGCCGACGTCGTCAATCTCACTTATGGTTTGAACACCCGGTTTGGCCAGCGTTCAGTGTTGACCATGGCGGCAGTCTCGCCGGTGACCGGGCCGCGTCCGTTCAGCATTGAGGGAACGGTCTTGCTGAATTTCTTCTACGGCAAGTCTCGGCGGACCACCCCGGCGTTGCCCTTGGTCGGCGGCGGCGGCACTTGAGCAAGCCGTCTCCACGAAACGAAACCGAAGCCCGCCTCGCCGTGAATGTCGCAATGAAAAGGTCCGTCGGCTCCCGGCCCGGTCTAGCGCCGAGGGCCGAACGGGCGGACGATCGGAACCCCCCCGCGCGGTGTCCGTTTCACGGCGGGGGATGTGGTCGCGACCGACATGATCGTCGTGGCGGAGGCCGTGAACCCGGCGGGCACGGTTTCTTGAGTGGTGGGAACCGCGCCGGTGAACTCTCGGAAGTTGGCGATCCAGTTCCTCGTGACGATGTTCCCCGACGCGCCTTTGGTGGGTGCCGCGGTCAGGTTACTGATCGAATTGAACAAGAAGATGCCGAACTCGCTCGGGGAACCCGGCGTCGGGGTTTTGGGGTTCGACTTCCCGGTAATCGTGTTGTGCAGGATGCTGTTGACGTTTCCCGCCTGGGCCGAGACATCGAACAAGTAAATGCCGGTTTGAACGTTGTTCGTGATCGTGTTGCCGCCCAAGTAGGTTTGCCGGCCCTTGCGGCCCTTGGCGCTCGCGGTCGCGCCGATGATGTTGTTCAGCGCCCTGTCGACGTAGATACCGCTGCCGAACACTTCAGAGCCGGTCACATAACCGGTAAGTGTGATGACCGAGTTGTCGATACTATTTCTTAGACCGTAGCCGCCATTGGCATCCACGAGGTTACCCTGGATGCTGTTAAGCGTGGTCAACGGGCCGTTGAGGTAAATGCCAACCGAAACGTTGTGTGAGACAGTATTTTGTTCCGTCGGCGCGTTGGTCGGGGAACCCACCAAATTCGATGAGGCGCCGTCGATCTTCAGGCCGAAAAAGTTTCCAAGTCCGCTGAGGTCGGTCACGTCACCATTGGTCGTCGACTTAGGGCCGGTCTGGTTGCCTTGGCCTGTGGCGATCGACTTCTGGCCAATCTGATTGCCTTGGACGGTGTCGTACGCTGAGTTCGGCCCGGAGATGACCACACCGATATTATTGCCCAGGACGGTATTCCCCAGTACCTTGTTACCCAAAACATAGGCTTGAGTACCCACTAGAGTACCAGCGTCGTTAAGCCAGATGCCGTTCTGCTGTCGGGTCGCCGATGAGTACACCCTAGGATTGCTGGACCCGTCGACCAGGATCGGGCTCACTGGTGTGTTTGTCGCGTCGACGCCAGGCCCCACGATGTTGTTCTGGAGCAAGTTTCCGTTGGAGAGGCTTCCGAAGACCTCGATTCCCGCTTGAGGATGGCCCGAGACGACGTTGCCGGACACCATGTTGTTTGCCGAGTTGAGCAGGTAGACGCCGATTTGATCGGGATGGTTCGGAAACAGCGTGACGCCTTTCAAGTGCGTGCGGTCGGTGCCGATGAAGTTGTTCCGAACGATGTTGCCGGCGCGATTGTTCTTAATCTGGACGTCAAAGGTGACATTGCCGGAGATCAGGTTGGAATCGCTGTTGAGCGAGCCTCCGCCAACGATATTGCCGCTGACGGCGTCGAGAAGCACCCCTACCGGCTGGGGCTGGCTGTCGAGAGGGGTGACGCCGACCGGGAAAAGACCGAGGATGTTGCCTAAGATCTGATTATTCGTCGCACCGGTGCGCAATTCGACGCCAGCGGCGAGGTTGCCCGCGATCGTGTTGATCGAGCCTGTGAGGCCGATCATGTTGCCGGAGGAGATGACGACCTTCCCCGTCGTGTCATTCTGTTGCGTGCCCGAGTTCTCCTCGATGCGAACGCCGTCCCTCGTGTTGTAAAGGATGGTGTTGGCGGCAAGCACATTACCCGAGGACTGCAAAAGGTCGATGCCGTCGACGGTGTTGTAGCCCACAAAGTTACCCAAAATCTTGCTGTTCTGGGCGTTACTCAGAGCGATGCCGCCCAGCGCGTTGGGGAACGAACTGGTGAACTGGGGGTTGGCGGTACCGATGTAGTTGGCGGCAACGACCGTGTAGTTGGAGTTATTTAAAAAGATGCCGTTGCCGCCGTTGTTGCCGATCACATTGCCGTTAACCGCCAGGGGGCTCGTGCCGGGTGTGTTGCCTAGAACGTACTTTGCCCCGATCAGATTCGGGAGCCGAAGAGGGCTGAAATCCGGCTCGACGACCGACACGCCCTGGAGAGTGTTGCCGAGCTTGAGGTAGGACGCACCCGCGGGTACAAGGCCGATGAGGTTGCCGAGCACGCCGTTGCCCGCCGCATTTCCCAGAATCTCGACACCCGATTGGTGATTGTTGGCGATGACGTTGCTGTCTCCTAGGCCCGTTGAACCCGTCGTCCCGCCGATCACATTGTTATTCGAGTTGAGGATGACGACGCCGTCCCCGTTGTTGCCGATGTCGGCCTGGCCGGCTGCGTTGGTTCCGATGTAGTTTCCGACCAGGGTGTTGCCTCCACCCGTGGCACCGAAGATCAGGACACCGTGCGAGCCGTTGTCGGCGATTGTGTTGCCGGAAAGATAGCTGGAAGACGAGTTGAGAATGAAGACACCGGTGACGATGTTGGGCGACGGTTTACCGGGCCCATCCACACCGATGAAGTTATGCGAGAGCACGGTCCCGGTCGTCTGCGAAATCAAGACGCCGTTGTTGTTGTTGCCGATGATGGTGTTGTTCTGAATCCGATTGCCGGAGCCGGCGGAAATCAGTGAGATGCCGTCGCCAAGGTTGCCTCGGAGGGTCGAGCCGAGGCCCGGTGAGCCGCCGATGGAGTTTCCGTCGAGCACGTTGTTCGATGCCGTGGTTCCCGAGAACAGTACGCCGCTGCCGTGATTGTTCGCGATCGTATTGTTCTTGAGTATGCTGCCCGCCGATTGAATTGTGATTCCCGAACCGATATTGCCGAGGTCGACGCTCGCCACCGCATCGCCAAACCCGACGAAGTTTCCCTCGACGTCCGCCGGGGCGTTCAGCAGGATACCGCTGGACCCGTTTTGAACGATCACATTCGCCGAAATGAAATCATTGACGCCCGCCGAGCCAGTCACTTCGATGCCGTTGGTTCGATTGAAGGCGATCGTGTTATCCGCGCCGACGGTGACTGCGGACGAAGAGTCGATGAGCACGCCGTCGAGGCGGTTGCCCCGGTCTCGCCCGGGGAGTTGGCTGGGAATGGCGCGGGCCGAGGCATCGGTCCCGATCGTGTTGTTCCCGACCGCGAACTTGCCTAAAAGACCGGGTGCCGCCGCGAGCCTGTCCGTGGCCAGGCCGTTGCCCAGGTTGCTGACGATGAGGTTGTTATTGACCAGGACGTCGACGACTCCCGCCGTGTTGGTGGCCTGGAGGAAGGTCAACTTCACTCCGTTGCCGACGTTGCCCGGTAAGTTCGCGCCCGTCGTGTCGGTGGTGTCGAAACCGATCTTGTTGCCCAAGATTCGAATCAAACTAACGACACCGCGGACGGGATTAGCCGTTGTGCCGATCTCGATGCCGTTCTGGCCGTTGGCGTTAATCACGTTCGGCGCGCCACGGAGTGGGATGACGTTATCGACACCGATCACGGCATTGGTCGTATCGACCACTTGGACCCCGTCGGCCCGGTTGCCGTAGCTCTTCGAGCCATCGAGACTGGTGCCAATCCCGTTCCCGGCGACGAGCAGCCCGTCCGCGTTACTCGCATAGACGCCAGCCCCAGTGTTGCCGGCGATCACATTG
>JAYVYS010000101.1:0-2225 GCA_043784005.1 Isosphaeraceae bacterium | reverse complement strand
CAGGCGGCGGAAGCGTCCCTTCCCGGCCCCATCGAAGTCACCAACATGGTGTTCATGTCCCCGTTTCGCGCCACCGCGTACTGACTGATTCCCTCACGTTTCGCTTCGCTTTTGACTCTCAAACCTGATAGGCCCGAACGGGCCAGAGGATCGTTTCATGGCTCGCGCTTATTCTGCCATTGGCCCGGACGCTGGCGGTGCCGCTCCCCAGACCGCTGTCACTATCGTTGCGGCTGCCACCGTGCGCCCCAGGCTCTTTGATGCCGTGTTCGGCTCGGCGATCGCCCCGGCTGACCAGGCCGCGATGATTACCATCACGCGATTCACCGCGGCGGGCACCACGGCCGCAAGCCCTCCGACCCCCTTGGCGGTTGATCCCGGCGACGTGGCCGCGCTCTCCACGGTGGGCTGGACCCATTCCGCCGAGCCAACCTACGCAACCCCTGACCTGTTTCGCTACCCGCTGAACCAGCGTGCCACGTTTCGCTATGTCGCGAGCCCTGGTTACGAGCTTGTCGCTCCCGCCACCGCCGCGAACGGGTTGGGCGTGCGCCGGTTCACGTCCACCGCGAATTACGCCGTTACCGCCACCGTGCTCTGGACGGAGTAACCGGATCGTGCCAACAAGCCCATCCCACTCCGTGCTTCGCCCCCACGGAGTGATTATCATCACCGACCCGGCCCTGAATCGCGAGATTCATATGGACGCGATGTCATGCGTTCATTGCCAAGAACTCTGGGTCGTCGTGCCCGGAAGCGGCAAGACCCGAGGGTTTTGCCTCAAGTGCATGGGGCCGATTTGCGGCGAGAAGTGCGCCGAATGCACCGGCCCCTGGGAGAAGCGAATGGAACGCATCGAGGCGGGGCTCGTGCGTTAATGACGTCGATCACGATCCCGAGCCGTCAGAATGGGATTCTGAAAGCGCGGGGGTTTCGCTTCGGGCGCGATCTCCGGGGTTTGCTGAATCCTGGGGTCGTGAAGCGGGAGCTTGGCCAACGGCGTAAGCAAGATCAGATCCTTGGCCTGCGCGGCCCGGTGCCATGCCTTCTTGAAAAGCGCTTTGAGGTCGATCAAGGTTTCCGGGGGCCGTTTCGCGAACCACTCGGTGATCTTCTCCAGCACGAGGGCGTTCGCCTCATCAAAAGAGGTGGGAGATACACAGCGAATCACGTTTTCGTTCATGAAAACACGGCATACGTTGGGATCGCGAAAGCACGACGCCGCCGAACGAAGCACGCGAAGATTCGACTCCCAGAATTGCACACAGACGTAATATTCGGGGCCGTAATGATCGGCCCGAAGCGAATCTAACTCCCATCGCTGAACGTCCCCGCCAACAATCCCCGCCATTTCTTTGGCCCGCTCCTCCGTCGTGAATGCTCCGATGGTTTCGTAGTAATCGTGAAGCCCCGTGGAAACCAGCCAGACGCTTGCCATTGAATGTTCTCCAGAGGTTCGCTTGTCGTGTGGTCACGGTATTGCAATGGAAGGTCTTTGGTTCAGCGGCGTGGTCGGTGATGCCAGCCATTCGGCGCGGTGTTCGCCGCCGACCCTCCGCGCATCGTCAAAAGAGACGGGGGATTCAAAGCGGATGTAAGGAAAACGGAATTCCGATCGGTGCAACGTAGTGATGATGACTTCCGTAGGATGACGAAAATTAGCGCCTTCGTAGGTGACCAAGACCTCGCCCGTTTCATAGGCGATTTGAACCAAGTAGATCGGCCCGTAATCCTCAGGACGCGGAATACCGATCACCCGCTCTTCGACAGTGCCTCCAGTGTGATGTGCCGCCTTTTCCGCCGTCTCCTTGTCCGGATAGACACCGATCAAATCGGGGTCGTAAGAGTCTTCCCAAGCCAGCCAGACGCTTGCCATGTTTTCGCTCTCAAGAGTTTCGATTCGCCACAGTCTTTGATTCTACCAAGGGGCCGACTTGGCGACGTTCCTTTACCAACAAAAAGCCGAGCCGGTCCAGGTCGTTGCGGCGGTCGTCGTCCCATCGATCGATGGCTGGGGGCCGACGTGGCTACAGCCTTCCCGCGTGTTGGCCTCCACGGCACTGATCGCGGGAAGCCTGTTCGCGCCGACTCAGGTTCCCGCCGCGATCGTCGCGCCATCGACCGATTGGATTCAGCAACACCCCCAGCCGATCCGCGCACCGAGACAGGTCGAGGGGCAGGTCGTCGGTCCGGTCAGTACGGCGGTTGTCGCGCTGTTGGCCCCG
>JAYVYS010000100.1:0-4537 GCA_043784005.1 Isosphaeraceae bacterium | reverse complement strand
GCGGCGGGAGCCGGACCAGGCGCGTCAGCCGGCGCGGGCTCGATCGGCAAAACGGCGGGAGGAGCCTGGCTCACCCGAGGGACCTGCACCACCGGCACGGGGTCGGGATCGGGTCCTTGCATTCTTGTCAGCGAAACGCCGTTCAGGTCCAGCAACGGCTTCTCGCCATAAGGCTTGTCATGAGGCCGGCGGTTGGTGATCTTCATGTCGATCGGCTTGCCGGTCTCGGGCGAATTCACGAAGTACTGTGTCCCCGAAAGACGTTGGCGGACGATTTCAAGCCGATTGGCGTCGAGTGGTTCTCCAGGCAGGATGCCCGCCATCGCGAATTCGCGACGGATCACTTTGTCCTTGGTTCGCTCGTTGCCTCGTATCCAGATGTCGCCTGCAAGATAGGGTTCGCCCTCTTCGATTTTGTAAACGATGTCGACCACTCCGGGCTCATCGGTATAACGCGGATCGGGAAGAATCTGGGTGTCGATGCAACCGATGGCGTTGTATTTGGCGACGAGGTTCTTGCGATCGGCTTCCTTGACGGCCTCGAGAATCGGCTGACCGGAGTGAAGGTTCAGGCCTTCTCGAAGGTAATTCGTGGCGATCTTCTTATTACCTTCGAAGGAAATCTTGCGAACTTTGTAGCGAACTCCCTCACTGATGTCGAACTCGATCGCGATCTTTCCAAGGTCGGCTCCCGTGCGCGTGACCGGGGTGACTTCGACCTCGAAGTAGCCTTGTGAGTGGTAATATTCCTTGAGCTTTCGGACGTCTTCCTCAAGGTTATCGCGATGGTACTTGCCGAAGAGGAGGCCTAAAAGTCGCGTTCGGCTGGTGATCTTCGTCTTCAAAGTCGAATCCGAGGCGAACACGTTTCCCTTGAAATCGATCGAGTTCACAAAGTGTTTTGGCCCTTCGAAGATTCCGATCACGACTTTGGTATCGCCGAGGTTTCCCCCTTCGATCAGCTTGACCTCAGCGAGCTCAAAACCTTTCTCTTCGTAGAGTCGTTTGATCTGACCGATCGCGAGGTGGGTCCGTGTGGTGTCGGCCCTGTTCCCGATTTTCAGGCCGGTGACTTCCTCGATTTCCTTGAGCTTGATTTTCGTCAAGCCTCGGAATTCCACATGGGTTAGGACCGGCATTTCCTTGACGGTGAAGATCAGGACGTAACTCTTCCCTGATGGGTCGCGCTTGTCACGCTCGTAGTACGGAGTGACATCGGAAAACCATTTCGTGGCGTTAAGGCTCTTGATGTCAGTATCGATCAACCGTGCGTCAAGCGGACTTCCAACCTTGCTAAGTAGCTTGGCCCGAACTTTTTCGCTTGTTACCGAGACATTTCCCTCGATCTTCACTTCGGACAGCACGCCGTCCGGAAGGCCGTCCTTCTTGCCGGCGCGTGCGGGAGCGCCGTCGATCAGGGCGATCGCCAGGGTGAAGGCGAGGGCCAAGATTGACGCCTGCAACGGCGCGATTCGCGGCACCATGGGCCTTGGCCGTTTCGCCGCCAGACCCGCCGTCGCCTTCCCTGGCGCGGGCGGATTTACCATTACGCCGCGTGTCATGGGCTATCGTTCCCGAACAGTCCAGGGGTCTCGGTCCGACGCCGGCGCGTTTCACGCCAGGAGTTGGGCAAGGAATCAACCTTGCGCCGACAGTGGCGACCGCGTTCCGGCAAATGTATCGCGGGATTCAACAGGTGTCGCGCGGGTTGGGGCCGATTCGGCCCTGTCCCGGTCCGGGGAGACGTGAAGAGAACGATCCCGGACGCGGGCCACTCCCTTCCTTGGGTGAGGCCCGCCTTTCGTTGGTGACAGGTACGGGGCTTTTAACCGACTTTTTCGTTCTTCGCAAGATCGATTCATCCTCGTCGCTTTCGCTGCCGATCTCCGATCTCTTCTTGTTTTGCCAAAAAAAACTCCCCCTCGCCTCTGGGGCAAGTTAAGTTGGGAATTCAAGAGCGAGCCAACTTCGTGCAAAATGGACTTCCGCAACGCCTCGCAGAGGAACATCGCGATGATTCGGAGCAGCAAGGTTCAATCTCTGCGATTGACGTTCGTCCTCATCGGGGTCGCATTGATCTCGATTCCCGACGAAGCCGTGGCTCAAACAATTTCCGAGCGGGAAACGCCTCTCATGTTCACGCTCCGCTCACGCGCCGAGTCCCCAAACCTGGGAGGAGCCTGCCGAAACATCGAAATGGCGGAAGCCTGGAATCCGACCGCCACGGCGATTATCGTCTGCGATATGTGGGATCTGCACCATTGTCTCAATGCCGTCCGCCGCGAAACCGAACTCGCGCCGCAGATGGATCAAGTTCTCAAAACCGCCCGCGAGCGGGGAGTGACGATCATCCATGCTCCAAGCAGTTGTATGGATGCCTACAAGGATCATCCCGCGCGCGCCCGAGCGATTCAGACCCCGATGTCACGAAGCCTGCCTGCCGAGATCGGCCAGTGGTGCAAGAAGATCCCGAACGAAGAGCAAGAGAGGTATCCGGTCGATCAAACCGATGGCGGTGAGGACGATGATCCGGCGGAACACGCGAAATGGGCCGCAAGGCTTAACGCCGCGGGGCGCGATCCCAAGGCCCCGTGGAAGAGCCAGACCAGCGCTTTGACGATCGACTCGACCAAGGATTATATCAGCGACGATGGGAATGAGATCTGGAGTGTGCTGGAGAGCCGTGGGATCTCAAACGTGATTCTCATGGGGGTTCACACGAATATGTGCGTCTTGGGACGCCCATTCGGGCTCCGACAGATGGTCAAGAATGGCAAAAAAGTCGTCTTGATGCGCGACATGACCGACACGATGTACAACCCTCGAAAAGCGCCCTTCGTGAGTCATTTCAGCGGAACGGATCGCGTGATAGAGCACGTCGAACGGTATGTCTGCCCGACATTGACGAGTGACCAGCTTATCGGCGGCAAGCCATTCCGGTTCAAGGGAGACACACGTCCCCAGATCGTTTTCCTCGTCGCCGAGGATGAGTATAAGACCGAAACGACTTTGCCTCCGTTCGCCGCGAAATGGCTTGCGAAAGACTATCGCATCAGCTTTGTCTTCGATAGCGAAAAGGATAAGAACACGTTGACAGGAACTCGGGCACTGGACGACGCGGACGTCTTAGTGGTGAGCGCTCGGCGTCGAGCCTTCCCCGATTCCCAAGTCGCGGCCGTGAAGCGTCACGTCGCCGCGGGAAAGGGAATCGTCGGCATTCGGACGGCAAGCCACGCATTCGCATTGCGAGGCAACGCGTCGCCCCCTGACGGACATTCCGTCTGGCCTCAGTTCGACGCCGAGGTGCTGGGTGGCCACTACACGAATCACCACCAGCCCGGCACAACGGTGCGACTAACCGCGAAGGAAGCGACTCTCTTGAAGGGTGTCGACCTCAATTCGCTGATCGGACATGGATCGCTTTACAAGGTCCGCCCGCTTGCAGCGTCCGCCACGCCGATTCTGGAGGGATGGATCTCGGGTCAGGAGCCCGAACCCGTGGCGTGGACCAATTTGACGTCCTCAGGAGGCCGCGTGGTCTACACCTCCCTCGGCCACATCGACGACTTCGCTCAGCCTGCGTTCCAGCGATTGCTCCGAAACGCCATCGACTGGACTGCGGGCCGCGAGATTGCTGAAAACGTCGAGGTGGCGTCCACTCGATCGATCTCCTTCCCGTAGTAAACTCAGCGGCACTCTCCCGAGGAGAATTGCCGCCGAATTGGGAAAGGAGCCTGCTTCAAACGTCGGAGCGGGTTCGCCGAGCGGGTCGGTCGTCATCATCCGCCGGCGGCGGAGGCCGACGCCCGCCTCTTGGTGGCGGCATCTCCTCGCTTCGGGCACGAGGCGGGGGGTCCAATCGTGGAGGTGGTGGGCGACGCGTTCCACTAGGTGGAGGAAGAGGTCTGCCTGGGTCCTCGGAATCTCGCGAATCCGTGCCTCGGCGGCTTCGCGGGGGAGGTGGCGGCGGTCCGTCTTCGTCTTTGCCGCGATAGGAAGGCCCACGTCGTCCCCCTCTGGGCGGCGGTGGTCCGTCTTCGAGGAAAGGCGGTCGGCCGGCAGGTCTCCGGACACCACGACGGGGCGGCCCTTCCTCTCTGCGTTGATCGGAATTTCCTCGACGAGCACGAGGTGGGGGTCCCTCTTCGGCTTCCGGTCGGGGTCGTCGCCGCGGTGGCCCTTCCTCGGCTTCTTCACGCTCCTCGGGGCCTGGTGCGCGGCGGCCGCGAGGCGGGGGCGGCCCGGCTTCCGGCTCGAAACCAGGGCGCCTCGGCGGTCCCTCGGCCCGCTCCCGATCCGGCCCGTTCCTGTCGTCACGAGGTGCCCGGGCTCTCCCGGGTCCAGGACGGTCTGCTTCGTCATCTGTCGGCGGTTCAAATCTTCGTCTTTCGGCGCGCGCCGGAGGGACGTCACGGTCGCGATCACGTCCCGCTGCTTTGCGAGGTGGTGGCGGTTCGTCGTCACCGGGGGGCCTGCGCATTTTCGCTTTTGGCGGCGGATTGTCATCACGCAGTGGACGTTCTTCGTCTTGCGACGC
>JAYVYS010000099.1:0-9009 GCA_043784005.1 Isosphaeraceae bacterium | reverse complement strand
CGTACCGTGTGCTCGTGATCGCGGATTTTCCCAACGCCTTCGACGAGAAAGCCGCCGGTCGGCTCGCCGCGATCGCCGCGGGGGGCGTCCCGTGTGGCGTCTTGACCTTGATCGCGGTCGACCCGACTCGGCCCATGCCCTCAGGATTCGCACTTGATGATATCCGTCCCTATTGCGATCACCTGACATGGGAACGCGGACGGCTCGTGTGGGATGACACCGACTTTGGTACGTTTCCGCTTGTCCTCGACCCACCTCCCCCTTCCGACTTCGCCACGAGACAAATCCAGAAGGTGGGGGCGGCCGCCAAGGACGCCAAGCGCGTCGAAGTCCCCTTCGATTTCATCGCCCCGTCAGAGGACGCCTGGTGGACCAAGGACAGCCGCGCGGGGATCGACGTGCCGCTCGGCAAGGCCGGGGCGACCAAACGGCAAAACCTGACGCTGGGGCAGGGGACCTCGCAACACGTCCTCATCGCCGGCCGAACCGGGTCGGGAAAATCGACGATGATGCACGCCTTGATCACGAATCTCGCCCTGAATTACAGTCCCGACGAGATCGATCTCTATTTGATCGACTTCAAAAAAGGAGTCGAGTTCAAGGTCTATGCGACCCATGAATTGCCGCACGCGAGCGTTGTCGCGATCGAGAGTGAGCGTGAATTCGGCATCAGCGTTCTTCAGCGCCTTGATACGGAGTTACGTCTTCGCGCTGACAAGTTTCGCGATGTAGGTGTTCAAGATGTGAACGGTTATCGTAACGTCCCCGGTTTACCGCCTCTGCCTCGCATCCTTCTCATCGTCGACGAGTTTCAGGAGTTCTTTGTCGAAGAGGATAAACTCGCCCAAGAAGCCGCGCTTTTGCTCGACCGACTCGTCAGGCAAGGCCGGGCGTTCGGTATCCACATCCACCTCGGATCGCAGTCGTTGGGAGGGGCGTTCACACTGGCGAGAAGTACCCTGGGGCAGATGTCCGTGCGGATCGCCTTGCAGTGTTCCGAAGCCGACTCGCACCTGATCCTCGCCGAGCAAAATCCCGCCGCGAGGCTTCTTTCTCGTCCCGGCGAAGCGATTTATAACGACGCCAATGGCGCCCCCGAGGGCAACCACTTCTTCCAGGTCGTCTGGCTCTCCGACGAGCGCCGAGAGGATTATCTGAAGAGGCTCAGTCACCTCGCTCGCGAACGAAAGCCGATCCTGGCGCGTACCCCGATCGTCTTCGAAGGCGACGCGCCCGCCGAACTTTCTCGCAACCCTCTCCTTCGCGCGGGACTCGACGCGACCTCCTGGCCTGAATCGCCCCGTTCGGCGATGGCGTGGCTGGGAGACCCCGTGGCTATCAAGGATCCGACCTCCGCGTTGTTTCGCAGGCAAGGCGGCAATCACCTTCTGATCGTCGGCCAGAACAACGAAGGCGCGGCCGGAGTGATCGCCGCGGCCTTGATCAGCCTGGCCGTCCAGTTTTCGCCCGCGACCGACGACACAGCGCGATCGGGTGCGAAGTTCACCATCCTCGACGGCACACCCGAAGATCATGTCAATAGCGGCATGTTTTCAAAAGTCGCCGCGAGCCTGCCTCACGGTGTGAACGTGGCGGGCTGGCGTGACGCGGCGACCGTTCTCGCCGAGATCGGAGCCGAGTTGAAGCGTCGGCAAACCGAAGGTGACGGCCCCGAGCTGTTCCTCTTCATCCACGACCTTCCGCGCTTTCGCGACCTCCGCCGTCGCGAAGATGATTTCAGCTTCTCCCGCCGAGAAGAAGACGCCGCCCCCCCCGACCACCTCGACGCGATCTTACGAGAAGGCGCCGGCCTGGGCATCCACCTGATCACCTGGTGTGACACCGTGAACAACCTGAATCGGTACTTCACGCATCAGCTCTTGCGAGAGTTCGAGATGCGCGTTCTCTTTCAAATGAGCCCGAACGACTCCGGGCATCTGCTCGACAGCCCCGCCGCGAGCAAGCTCGGCTCGAACCGGGCGTTGTTCGCGAGTGAGGAACAGAATCGGCTGGAGAAGTTCCGGCCGTATGGAATGCCTGGAGAAGAATGGCTGGGCAAGGTGCGAGAAGGATTGAGTAACCGATGACATGAAAGAATTTGTTTTTGTAGAAACTTTGAAGATGGTTCCATGAACGACGAACCCGAAGCCGGCATGCAAACGGCACCTGTTCGCTGGTGGGACCGCCCAGCAGGCAAAGGCGTTGAGGTGGCGCTTGCCGCGCTGATACTCGCGTTCCCGGCGTATTTGCTTTCGGATGAACTTCGCTACTCGATGCTGGCAGGCGACGATTTCTCATATATCGCCGATTCCCTCGACTGGTCCACGACGCGGGCTCATCTCTTCGAGCCGCACAACACGCATATCATTCCCGTTTTCCGACTCTGGACGTTCCTGCTCATCACGTTGTCGGGTACGCGTGCGAACATGCCCGCGGTGTTTCGCGTCGGGGCCTATTGCGGGTTGATCGTCACGATGCTCTCCGTGTTTCTGTTGATCGCGAGAGAGACGGGTCGGAAGAGTCAAGCGCTGGCGGCAATGGCGGTCCTGGGGATATCCACCGTCACTCAGCCGGCGGTGACTTGGTATTCGGCGGGGCAGGCGTTATGGGCGGGATGCGCGATCGTCTGGACGCTCCTCCTGGCTCAGAATTGGTCGAGAAAAGGAGGAAACTGGCGTCTGGGTCTTGTGGCCTTGGCGTCGTTGATCGCGCCTGCGATCTGGTCGGGAGGACTGCTCGCCGCCCCCGCCGCGATGGCCTACCTTTGGGCCAAGGATCCATCGCGATATCAAAAGCAACTCATCCTTCTTTCCGTCGTGACCGTTACGGTCGCTCTCCTGTTGGTGATTCTCTCTCGTGAAGTGATGAGGACCAACATTATCCTCTGGGAATCACATGATGATCTCTGGCCGCGGCCGATCCAGGCGATCCTGCATACGTTTCAGGCCATTGCCGAGACCCTCGTTTTCGCCAATCTCGGGCTCGACGCGATCACGACACCGATGCAGTCCGTCGCCTTGGTTTGCGTGCTTGTCGGCCTCTGGGCGTGGTCTCGTGGAGGGTTCAACAAGATCAATCCGTTAGAGGCTTCGGGGGGGGCCGTAGCGGTCGGTAGCTATCTGCTCGTTTACTTCTTCAGAGGGAATTTCGCGTTCAGCAACCTTCGCTCCTTGGTCTGGTACAACGCGATCCCGCAGGTGGGCGCGGCAGTGTTCACGGCGGGTTGCTGGAATGCGCTGAGGAAGCGTCCGCCTCGTAAGCTGACCTATCAAATGGCCGTCGTGGTGCTGGGTTTCGTCGTTTTGCTTGATGTCTTGCAAGAACCCCGGGCGCTTCGAAACCTCATCCAGGGTGCGCCGAAACTTACCGCATCCGAGAGCAAGCACTTTTTGATTCCACGGTTATTGCGGCTTCGTGCGATCTATTTCAAGGAAGAACAAAGGAACCGACAGGTCCGCGCGCTCGCCAGGCTCGACCTGGCCAACCGCGTCGTCGGCCGGATGAACGCGGGTCCGGTAATGCTCCGAACCGTTTTCGGCCGCGTCCTCCTTCCCGGAATCCCCGACATCCAGCGTCAGTCAGACGTCTTTTGCTTGCTCAACCTTCCCCCCGACGACCCCAAGCACCCTCCCGACGTCCCCCGCCTCCGACAAGCCCTTTACGACCTCCTTCGCCCCGAGGATGAGCCGCGTCCCAGTTGGCTCGACCCGAGAGAACGTTGGCCCGCGGAGTAAAATAGGAGATTGTCGGGCACTTCACTCTCGGTTCGAACGCAACGTCCCCACAACCTGTTTAATAGAACTGACACCGAATTCAGCGAGCTTCACGGATAGCTCGTCGATCATTCGCTCGGAGGCTGTGGGGTCGTAGAAGGTCGCCGTGCCGACTTGCACCGCCGACGCCCCCGCGACCAGAAATTCCATCGCATCGTCGGCATTCGCGATCCCGCCGATCCCGATGACCGGAAACTCGGGCAAGGCACGTGCCACGTCCCAGACCATTCGCAACGCGAGCGGTTTGATTGCCGGACCACTCAGGCCGCCGACATCGTTGGCCAGGATCGGCCGACGCTTTCGCCAGTCCACCGCCATTCCTCGAAACGTGTTCACCAGACTCACGGCGTCCGCACCTCCTTCGGCCGCCGCGCGCGCGATCGCCACGATATCGGTCACGTTCGGGGTCAGCTTGGCGATGATCGGAAACGGACAGACTTCGCGGACGCGCCTCGCCACGCGAGCAACCGCTGTCGGATCAATCCCCAGGTCCAGCCCGTGGCTCACATTCGGGCAAGAGATGTTCAGCTCGACGGCCGAGATGCCCGGCTCGTCCGCGATCGCTTCCGCCATGGCCACGAATTGATCTTCGTCCTCGCCCGCGATGTTCACGATCACGGCGGTTCCCACCGTACGCAGATAGGGCAGGTGGTTGATGCGAAAGTAATCGAGGCCGTCGTTGTCCAGGCCGATCGCGTTTAACATTCCCGAGGCCGTCTCAACCGTTCGGGGGGTCGGATTACCCGCGCGGGGCCGCATGGTCACGGTTTTGGGGATTACCCCCCCGAGACGTTCAAGATGAATGAAGTTCGCCATCTCGCGGACATAGCCAAACGTCCCCGAGGCGACCAGAATCGGGTTCCTGAGCGACAAACGCCCAAGCCGCACGGAGAGGTCCACCACGGCACAACCCTTCGGAAGAAATGGACATGGATTGGGCCAGGGCTATTTCAAAGGGTTTCTCAGCCCCGGAAACTCAACGCGATTCAACGCCCAACGTACGCAGGATGAGATTGAGGCGACGACAAGCCCGCACGGAAGTCCAAGTACCAGCGCGAACATCGCCCCCATCCCAGGTAACTGGCCGGGGACCCGTGAGAGCAACGCGCCTTCGGGTCGTCGAGAAAGGATCAACAGAAAGGCACCGTAAGTCAGTGCGCCGATGGCCATCGCCAGCGCAGTGAAGGCACAAAAGACCGAGACCGGCCGCTTCGACCGCCAAGCGGAAAGGGCTCCGCCAAACGCGAGGATGGCGAGCATTCCCTCTGTCATCAGCGTGATATTGTCCAGAAATCTCAACGTTTCGTCTCGGGCTCGGAGATTTTTCTCGGAATGAAAGAACACGATCCGCCAGAATCGTGATGATACCTGATCGAGCGCGTGGCTCGCGACCTCTGGAGACAACACGCCATCACAGTCGCCACCCGCGCCGGGGTCATTCAAGTCGCTGTCGTGGAAAGCGATCTGGCTGTGGTGGGGAATCGGTCGTTGTTCCGTCGTCGATTCTTCGCTTCGATTCTGTGTGAGAGAATTCGGAGTCCTCGTTATAATCTTTGGGATCTTGATGAGAGTTCGGGAGATCGCGAAAATCGGGCGGACCGGTTCGACGCGGACCCAATCCATCACAGGAGGATCACGGCGATGTCCGATTCGACTTCACGACGGCGATTTCTGGGGCAGAGCGTTCACGCACTCGGGGCCGCGACCGTCGCGCTCGGAATGGCGGAATCATCAAAACGCCTCTTCGCGGCGGATGCCGTCAACGTCGGCGAGGTCATGGACAAAGCGGTTTCGTTCTTGAAGCAACGGCAAGAAGCGGACGGCGGCTGGTCGACCGTGCGCAAGGAACCCGGGATTACCGCGTTGGCGGTCACGGCGCTTTTGCGTTCCAAGCGCGTCACGCCAAACGAACCCACCGTGACCAAAGGACTGGCCTACCTCGAACAATTTTTGGGCCCCAAAGGTGGGCTCTCGCTTGCCTCCCACGCGAATTACGCGACGGCCATCGCCTTGCTCGCCTTTCAGGAAGCCAACGCCAAGGGCCGCTATGACAGGATGATCAACGATGGGCAAAACTTCCTGAAGACGATGCAGTGGGACGAGTCGGAAGGAAAGACCGGGAAGGATACGTTTTACGGTGGAGCGGGCTACGGCGGAGGTAACTCCCGGCCCGACCTCTCGAACACGTCGTACTTCCTCGAATCCCTGAGAGACACGGGACTTCCCGCCGACGACCCCGCGCTGAAGAAGGCGATGATCTTTGTCTCACGTTGCCAGAATCTCAAAAGCGAGTTCAACGACCAACCCTGGGCCGACAAAGTCAACGACGGCGGCTTCCTTTACACTGCCGCCAACGGAGGTCAGAGCTTCGCCGACGAAGGAGGCCTAAGATCTTATGCAAGCATGACTTACGCTGGACTCAAGAGCATGATCTACGCCGGTTTGACCGAATCCGACCCGAGAGTGAAAGCGGCAACGACCTACATTGCCGCGCATTACTCGCTCGACGAGAACCCCGGGCTCGGCCAGAAGGGCTTGTATTACTATTACCACACCTTCGCCAAAGCCTTGTCGATGCTTAACAAAGCCGAAATCGTGGACGACAAGGGAATAAAGCACGATTGGCGCGCCGACCTCGCCCAGGCTTTGAGTAAGCGTCAAAACGCTGATGGCAGTTGGGTAAACACCGCCGACCGCTTCATGGAAGGGGACGCAAACCTGGTGACCGCGTATGGCTTGCTCGCCCTGACCTACACGCGAAGCAAGTAACTCAACCGATCGGCGAGGATCTCCCGACCTCGTCACTCTCTGAATAAGGTGGGGTCGAGAGACTCAACGCCCACGAGTCTCAGGTGGCCTTGTCGGCTTTCCACCAAAGCACCCACGGGTGGATCGCTTTGTGAGAGAGGTGCTTGGCAAGGATGGGGAGTGGCATCTTCAGCCAGTGCCCTCGAATCAAGAGCAGGAGGTTGGCAAGCTCGATATCCCAGCGATGCGTATCGACCCCTGGTGGCAGGATCGCTCGGTCGGTGATGAGATCCATCGCCTTCTTCACCAGTCTCGAAGGCGCGTAGGCGTCGATGGCGCTGGCGACCGAGGGGGGTATCGGGGTTTCCAGCAATCGGCTCGTAAACCGAAGTGCGTAGTAGAGGGGCCGCGTGAGATTCAAGGCTTCAGCTCGCGGAATCAATCGCTCCCAGAACCCCGGCTCGGCTGAGCCGAAATGTCGAAAAAGCAGGTCGAGGTCCGTCAGGTCGCGAACCCCCGCCGACATCTCGCCATCCTGGAAGATGTGGGCGGCAGAGTGCAGAACCATGTCCTCAGGCGAAAGAATCAGAAACCGCGTACCAGGGACCGGCCGAGCAGACGCGAAGAGCAAGGAAGGGTCTGGCTTGAGATTGCCCAGGGGAGGCAAGATCGTGTGGTGGACGTCGAGTTCATATTTTCGGTCGCGATGACGCATCGGCGGCAATTCATGCGTCCAGTTCCGATAATAAAAGTCGTCGTAATCGTCTCGATCGAGCGAATCCCAACCGTATGCGCAGAGCGCCTGCTCGACTTCGGAAAGGCGGTCGCGTGGCACAAGGATATCCAGGTCGCTGACGAGGCGGCCGCGCCGGGCGGGGAGGTTGGCCATGATATAGGCTCCCCCTTTGAGCAACACCACGGGGACGTCGAGATCACGCAAGGCGCGAGCGACGCGATTGGACTCCCACAGAATTCCCCGCTCGTGAATTTCCGCCTGCGCGATCCCGGCTTCCAGGCGGGCACGGGCCTTGAATGGCATCCGATCAAACTCGCCCGCGTCGCGAAGCCGAAGCCCAAGACGTCCAAGCAGCCGCCATCTCCAGGCGAGCCTGAGCACCTCGTTCCACCGAGGCGCGTCGAACGCTTCGCTTGATTCGGGACGAACGTAAGCGTCCAACAGAAATTCCGCGGGAGGGCAGAGGCTAAGTCGCATCGCTCCGCCTGACCTCGCAAGGTGATGGGGACGTAAGGGCATCCATCGCGGCGACCGCGCCTTCAAGATCGCTATAAACAAACTCGTAACAGTCGCAGGTGTCGATCAGGTTACCGAGAATGTCGAAACCGCGTCGGCCAAAGAGGTTGTAGTTGTAAGCCTGATGCCATGCCGCGACAAGCGCCTTGGCTTTGCTCAACGGCCGCATCTCGGGAGTTGCTCCCACGGTGTACATGGGGAAAATCATCCAGCCGGGATCGGCACATTCGAGCGCCCGCGCGACGCTTTCCGCAGGGGGAAGCATGTGCGAGACGATCCCTTTCACGGTGCCCGGCCAAGATGGCCCCATCACGGCCCTGGGCGCGAATCGGCGAATCAATTCGACCGACTCGTTCTTGAGGCTGATCGGCCGCGGAGCGGGGTGAAGCTGGCCATCGACAGGGTCGATCAAGGCGGCCTCATCGGACAGCAACCGCCAGCCCCTTGAAACGAGGGCCGCGGTAAGGGTGCTCTTGCCTTGCCCCGCGTTTCCAGGAAAGATCGCGACTCGACCGCCCCGCTCGACGACGCCGGCATGAAGCACGAAGAATTGGTGCAGGCCGAGGATCACGCTCAGGTTGAGTGCCCATTCCACAAAGGGAACGGCGAGCCTGCGGGCCACACCTGGATACTGTAACCGCCCGTCCAGAATCAGGTTGAGCTTCGTGAATCGAAGTCCACAACCGCTCAGGACAAAATCAACGTCGGTGATCTCGTCGGGGCCGGCGACAGGATAGTTGGCGTAAAGAAATGCGAGGCCACGACTTGCGGAGTCAATCGCGGAACGACCTCGTATCAAAAAAGGTCCAACGCGATAATAGAGGCCGGGTCCGCGAAACCTCGCGATCAAGTCTCGGTCGTCTAGTTCAGAGATGATCACGGTGCCGCTTCGATCAAGCCGAGTTCATCGAATTGGTTGAGCGTCATCTCGATTTCGCGGAGTAACGCTTCGTCGACGTCGACGTCGTATACCCTAGCACATCCGGACGCCAATTCCGCAGCGGAGAGGCTTTCCACTTCCAGACTACTTAAAAGTTGCGCGGCCACGTCGTTCAGAACGTGGGTATCACCCGTCCCTGTGTGATAGACAACAAATTCATCGTCGTCCCACGAACGCCAAACCAATGTATTGGGAGCGACCCGTCCCCATTTCACGGCAGCATCCCGTTTGGAAAGCTCGACTTCGGGTAATGACGGAGTGGATTTTAAGCGGAGCCCTTCGCGTGAGTCACATTC
>JAYVYS010000098.1:0-18348 GCA_043784005.1 Isosphaeraceae bacterium | reverse complement strand
TAGTAAATGGTAGTTAAGAAATACAAGTTACAAAATTAGATTAACCAAACAGGAGTGACAAAACTGGAATGATCAAATGGTCGTGCTTAAACGGGAGTGATTATACTGGAGTGATCATACGGGATTGATTATACGGGAGTAATTATACAGGATTGATCATACTGTTCGTTTCGGGAACGGCTTGTCTCGATGGAAGACGCTGATAATGCCGTCAAAGTTTGCCATCGGGTTCGTTTCGGGAATGTCTTGTCTCGACGGAAGACGCTGATGATGCCGTCAAAGTTTGCCATCGGGTTCGTTTCGGGAGCGACGGGCTCGGAGACCCTCGCCGATCGCGCTTCGTCGATGGTCGTTCGAAAATTGTGCGACCCGCGCAGATTGCCATCGGGTTCGTTTCGGAATGGGCTCGGCTTTGTATTGGGGAGATTGGCGAATTGTCAAAGAGCGGAGCGAGGTGATTCAACCACCATTCGTCGGGTCGATGAGAGAGGCTCGGTCGTTGCGTTTGGTTCGTTTCAGGGCGCGGCGATGGAAAGGGACGGGTCCGACAGATCGAGGCGTCATCTTCCTTTGATACTATCGAAAGCCGCCAGAGTGGGTTCCCTGGAAAGTTTTTTTTGAAGGCCTTCGGGCGGGACATGGGGTCCGATGTGCGGTTCACTCGGAAAGAAGACATTGGGCCTCAGAGAGCACTCCACGAAGGGTCCACCCTCGTTTTAGCTAGGCCCCGCGACGCCTGACCTGCGTTCGTTCGACCCCAGATTCTACAATCTCCAGCCGAACGACGGCCAGTTCGTGACAAATTGGGCCGGTTGGGGCAGAATACGGTGACTTTCGATCGTCAAAACTCCGATGATGGATAAATCAGGATTCTTGGCGATAAGGCGGTCGCCCGATGCGGGGCGCGGTTGGTCGGTCGGAAAACTTGGGTGGGATGGGCTTTATCGCATGAAATGGGTGATTACCGGGGGAGCAGGGTTCATCGGCTGTCATGCCGCCGCGAGGTTCCACCAGCACGGGGACCATGTGGTGATCGTTGACAACCTGAGCCGCCGCGGGGCCGACGTGAACCTCGCATGGCTGCGCGACCTGGGCGTCAACGCATTCATCAAGGCCGATGTTCGCGACCCCCGCCAGATGGACGCCCTCATGGCCGAGCATGGCGACGCCGAGGCCGTGCTTCACCTCGCCGGGCAGGTCGCCGTCACCTCCAGCCTCGCCGATCCTCGGGCCGATTTCGAGGCGAATGCCCTCGGCACTTTCAACGTCCTTGAGGCGGTCCGCAACATCGCCAACGGCAAGCCCGCCGTTCTTTACAGCTCGACCAACAAGGTTTACGGAAACCTCGAACACGTTCGCGTGGTCGAGCGCGATGGCCGGTATGCGTACGACGATCTCCCGTTCGGAGTCCACGAAAACGAACCGCTTGATTTTCATAGCCCGTATGGATGCTCAAAAGGTGTTGGCGATCAGTATGTGCGAGATTATTCACGCATTTATGGAATGAAGACGGTCGTCTTCCGCCAGAGTTGCATTTACGGCACGCGGCAGTTTGGGATCGAGGATCAAGGTTGGGTCGCCTGGTTTTGCGTCGCGGTGGTGACGGGTCAGCCGTTCACGATTTTCGGAGACGGAAAACAGATCCGCGACGCCCTATGGATTGGCGATCTTATCGACGTTTATCAGCGTGCGATGGAACGCATCGATCAAGTCTCGGGCGAGGTGATCAATGTCGGCGGCGGGCCGGCGAACACGTTGAGCCTTCTGGAACTGGTGGCGAAGCTCGAACGCTGGTTCGGGGTGCGTCTCAATCCACCGTTCGCCGGGTGGCGTCCCGGTGATCAGAAGGTTTTCGTGGCCGACATCCGCAAGGCGGAGCGGTTGCTGGGCTGGCGTCCGGAGGTCTCGATCGATGAAGGGGTCGACCGATTGATCCGTTGGGTCAAAGAAAATCCGGGGCTCTTCAGTCTCAAGCGTCCGGACCTAAGCAAGAGTATCGCGGATCCGTCGATTCCGTTCCGGCCCGAAGCGCTGGGGGGGACGCTCGTGCCTTCCGATGTGGCGCGTCGGGCGTGAGCTTCCGATGAGCGATCATGTCACGCGCATTTGCCACATCGGCAAGTATTATCCTCCCGCGCCCGGCGGGATCGAAACGCACGTACGGACCCTCGCGCAGGCACAGGCCGCGCTCGGTGCGAAGGTGGAGGTTATCTGCATCAACCATGAGCGTGGCGCGACCGTGGTCGAGCAAGATGGCTTGGTGACGGTGACGCGCTTCGGGCGTTTGGGCTCCGCCGCCAAGATCGATGTTTGCCCCGGACTGGTCGGGGCATTGCGAAGGGTGGAGGCGGATATCCTCCATTTGCAGACGCCCAACCCGACGATGGTCCTGGCGCTGCTGGCGGCGCGGCCGAAGGCTCCGCTCGTCGTCACCTATCAAAGCGATGTGATCAACAAACCATTGCGCGAGGCGATTTTCCGGCCGTTTGAGCGGCGGTTGTATCGTCGCGTCGAGGTGATTTTGCCAAGCAGCCCGGCCTATGCCAAGGGTTCGGCGTTTTTGCGATCCTACGCGGATAAACTCCATGTTTTGCCGATGGGGATCGACCTGCGACCCTACCTTGAGCCGACCGAGGCCGACAGGGCCGAGGCCGCCGCGATCCGCCTGGAACATGGCCAAGGGGGGCCGCTCTGGCTGGGTGCGGGGCGAATGGTCTATTACAAGGGGTTCATTCACGCGATTCGCGCGCTCACGAAAGTGGAAGGCCGCTTGATCCTGGTGGGAGACGGGCCCGAGATGCCGAGCCTTCGCGCCGAGGCGAAGCGCCTGGGGGTCGGCGATCGCTTGATCTTCGCCGGTACGTTGCCGTATCTGCGATTGATTCCCTATTACCTCGCCGCCGACGCCTTTTGGTTCCCCTCAAATTTCCGGAGCGAGGCGTTTGGATTGGTGCAGGTCGAGGCGATGGCGAGCGGATGTCCCGTCATCAACACAAATTTACTTGATAGTGGCGTATCGTGGGTGAGCCGTCACGAGGAATCGGGACTGACGGTGCCGGTGAATGACCCTGAGGCTTTCGCCGCCGCCGCCCGTCGGCTCATTAGCGAGCCAGGCTTGCGGTCGAAATTAAGCGCGGCCGCGCGGCTCCGCGCAGTGGCTGAGTTTGACCAGAGTGTGATGGCGCGTCGCAGCCTTGATATCTACAACCGGATTCTCGCCGGCAAAGGGCGGCGGTAAGGGTTTGAGAGAAACGAGGATGGAGTTGATCGTCTCAACGTCGTGGCACATCCTCACCGGTGAATATCCGCCCAGGCCCGGCGGTGTGAGTGATTACTCCGCGCAGGTCGCCGAGGGACTTTCCAAGGCCGGGGCGTCCGTCCACGTCTGGACGATGGAACGCGGAAATGGATTTTCATCGTTCACTAAGGAGGGTGGCGTCTCGGTCCACCGGCTCGAAGGGGGTTGGTCACGCGCAAGTCTTCGGCGACTGGGGCTCATGCTCGATGAATTCCCCGCGCCCCGACGATTGCTGGTGCAATACTATCCGAATGCGTGGGGATATAAGGGGCTCAATGTCGGGTTTGCGCGCTGGCTGAATTCCCGAAGGCTTCGGAGTGACGATATCCGGGCTGTCATTCATGAGCCCTGGTATCGGCCGGAGCCTCAAGATCGTCCTTGGCGGCTTGTGCTGCCGCCCGTTCATCGGCTGATGGCGCGAGGTGTCCTGAAGGCGAGCACGACGGTTTATGTCACGATACCCTATTGGGAAACGCTGCTCCGCCCGCTTTCACCCACGACGCGATTCGTTGGATTGCCCGTGCCGAGCAACATTCCCCATGTGAACGATGCGGACGCGGTAGCGGCGATCCGTCGCCCACTCGCGAGCGAAGGGACGCTCGTTGTCGGAACTTTCGGAACCTATCGCGAAGAGATCGCGCCAAGGCTCAGAGCGGTCTTGCCGCCGTTGCTCTCGAAACCCGATCGAATCGGCCTCTTGTTGGGGCGAAATGGCCCGGCATTCGCCTCGGCGTTGGGTGTGGACGCTACGAAAATCATTGCGACGGGAGGGCTGTCGCCTCGCGAGGTCGCCTTGCACCTTCAGGCCTGTGACGTTCTGGTACAGCCTTATCGTGATGGTGTGACCGGCAGGCGGGGGACGGTGATGGCGGCGCTTTGCCAAGGGGTCGCGGTGGTGACCACTTCGGGACCGATGACGGAGCCGCTCTGGCGCGAATCGGGCTGCGTGGCGCTCGCGCCCGATGATGATGACGCGGCGATGGTGAAAACGGCTGAGGATTTGCTTGCCAACCCCTCGAATCGAGCGAGGCTGGCGAACCGGGCGAAGAGTGTCTACGTGCGGAATTTCGCTCTGGAACGTACCATGAGGATCCTGCTGAGCGATTGACGCGTTGGCCTGGATTGCGAGTCACCTTTGAATCATCGTTGGCTTTTGGTTTCCGGCGACTTCACACCGCTGGGTGGAATGGATTGTGCGAATCATGGGCTGGCCTCTTACCTCGCGCGGCGGCCGGGGACGGAGGTACATCTCATGACGCATCGCGCGTGGCCTGACCTTGAAGCGTCGCGCTCGATCAAGGTTCACTGGGTGCCCCGGCCGTTGGGCAGGAATGCCATGGGAGAGGTGTTGTTGCGCGAGGCGGGCCGTCATGGCGCCGCGAAGATCGTCAAAAAGGGCGGTCGGGTCGTGGTCAACGGCGGCAACTGTATCTGGGGCGATATCAACTGGGTCCATTATGTTCACGCCGCATGGACGCCGCTGCCTGTTTGGGGGCTTGCCCGCCGGATGAAGATCGCGGCCTATCACCGCGTCGCCCTTTCGCTCGAAGGGCAGAGCTTGTGGCGGGCGCGTGTGATCGTCGCGAATTCGGAAAAGACGCGCCGCGACTTGATCGAGATCATGAAGCTGCCTCCCGAGCGCGTCCGTACCGTCTATTACGGCACCGATCCCGTCCGATTTCGCCCGCCCACCATCGCGGAGCGCACCGACGCCCGTAGCCGCCTCAAGTGGTTTGACGATCGGCCGACCGTGGTGTTCGTCGGCGCCCTCGGAGATCGCCGCAAGGGGCTCGATACGCTTCTGGCCGCCTGGCGGATTCTCTCGACCGATAAAAGCTGGGATGCGAGGTTGGCGATCGTGGGCAAAGGAGCCTCTCGCGGAAGGCTCAAAAGAGAGTTTCGCGACCTCAAAGGCTCGGTCGTGTTCCTCGGTTTTCGTCGCGACGTCCCCGACATCCTTCACGCCTGCGACGCCCTGGTGAGCCCGACCCGGTATGAGGCCTATGGCTTGAATGTTCATGAGGCAATCTGTTGCGGCCTTCCCTCGCTGGTATCGGCCACGGCCGGAGTCGCTGAGCGCTATCCGGAAGAACTTCAAAGCTTGTTGATCCCGGACCCCGAAAACGTGGCCGACCTCGCCGATCGGCTTCGATTTTGGTGGAACAACCGCCAGCGGCTCAAGGCGGCGGTGGCTCCCTTCACCGAGAAACTTCGGTCGCATACCTGGGACGACATGGCCGAACAGTTCCTCGCCGCGGTGGACGAGGTGTCATGATGACGCGAAGCCCCGCGAAACCCCGACGACCAAATCTTCCGAACCGATCTTCCCGCCAGGGACCGCGCTGGGGCTGGCTGGAAGGGCTCGTGATCGCACAAACGCTCTTGCCCGCGCTGCTATTTATACCAGGGGTGTCGAAAGTCCGGGCGGCGAATCGAATTCTGGCGTATGGCCTCGGCCTGATCGCATGGGCGGTCATCCTCGCACGACCGACCATCGCCGCCAGGCTCGACCGATTTCCAGCGCGGCCCTGGCTTGCCGGTTGCGCGCTCTGGCTCGTGGTGCTGGTCGCCCACCCGGGATCTTATTCGATCCTCGCGGCCGTGGCGCAGGTGTTATTATATCTGGCGGTGATGTCGCCCGCATTCTGGGCGGGGCGTGTAGTGGAATCGCCAGGGCAGGTGAGTCGGGTGCTGGCGATCTTGTTCGTCTGCAACGCCCTGAGCAGCGCGGTGGGTCTTGCGCAAGTCTATCGGCCCGATACGTTCAACCCTCCTGTGATCCCCGCGCTTAGCGATAAGTTCGGGGGTGAACAATTGAAGTTCACAACCGCCGATGGCCGCAAGATCCTTCGTCCTTGCGGTTTGACCGACACCCCCGGCGCTGCGGCGCAGGCGGGGATGATCGCGGCGTTGGTCGGTCTTTCGCTCGCTCTACGGCCGATTGGTTGGTGGCGACGCCTGGCCTGCATGGGGTTCGGCTGTGTGGGCGTCGCGGTGATCTATTACTCGCAGGTGCGGTTCACGATGGTGATGCTCGGCATCGGGTTCGCGTCGCTGCTGGTCTTATTTCTCTGGCGCGGACGCCTTGGCGCGGCGGCGGGACTTGTGGGAGGGGCAGGGGTGATGCTCGCCTCGGCCTTCGCGTGGGTCGCGCGAAACGCGGGGTGGAAGGCCGTCGAAAAATTTGGCTCGCTGCTCAGTGGCGACCCGGCATCGCTCTATCAAAAGAGCAGGGGATTTTACGTCACCGAGACCTTTGACCGCTACATCTGGGAATATCCGCTCGGGCTCGGCCTGGGGTGGTGGGGGATGGTTCACGTCGCGTTCGGCGACCCCGGCCGCCTTTCCCCGGTCTGGGTCGAGGTCATGATTCCGGGGTGGGTGATCGATGGCGGAATTCCGCTGCTGGTGATGTACTCGACGGCGGTGATCGTCGCGCTTTTTGACACGGCGCGGGTCGCGCTCAAGTGTCGCGATGATCGCTTGTCGTTCTGGGCATCGGTGGTGTTCGCTCATAACCTCAGCGTCGCGGCAACCTGTTTTAGTTATCTACCTTTCATCTCGACGTTGGGCCTTCAATTCTGGTTGCTATCGGCGGCGGTTCACGCGGCCGATCGCCGTGTGAGCGATGTTTACGACCCTCGACCCTCGCGGCCACAGGCGAGAGTCGTATGAAAGTCGGGTTCAACGCCCGGCTCCTCGCCGATTCCAACCTCCGGGGCTGGAACCGTTACACGGTGAACCTGCTCGCCGAACTGCCGGTGTTAGGGGTCACGCCGGTTCTCTATGGCGACAAACCCTTCCACGCTTCGCATCTGGCGAGGTTGCCCGAGGGGTCTTATCAAAGCCGAGTCGAAACGGTTCGCCCTTATGCGTTATGGGAGCAATCCTGGCTCCCGATGCAGTGCGCCAGAGACGGCGTGGTGCTCCTGCACGCGCCGGCGAATTTTGGACTGCCGTGGTTCAGCCATTGCCCGCGCGTCTTGACCCTTCACGACGCGATCGACGCGGGAGGTTCGTTGCGAAGTACTTTCTTTCATGCGATCGCGAGGAAGCGCGCTCGTCGGGTGATCACGGTGAGCCATCATGCGAGGGGTGAAATCATCGCGCGTTTGAATGTTCCGGCGAAAAAGACGCGAGTGATTCCCGAGGCCGCCGATCCGCTTTTTCTTCGACCGATCTCCCACGAGGATCGCCAGCGCGTTCGACAACGTCATGCGATCAACACTCCCTATTTATTCTATGTGGGTGGCTGGGAAGCGCGCAAGAATTTGCCATTCCTGATTCAGGCATTCGCCACGGCCGATCTGCCGGGAGTGAAGCTGGTCCTCGCAGGCGGACGCGATCACCAACGCGAAGCGTTGCGAAACGCATACCCGCTCGGGGATCGTCTCCACCTGCTCGGCTGGGTCGAAGAGAACGACCTCCCCGCGCTGTATGCGGAAGCCCTCGCGTTTATCTATCCGAGCAAACACGAAGGCTTCGGCCTGCAACTCTGCGAGGCGATGGCCGTGGGATGCCCGGTCTTCGCTTCAAGGGCGACGAGCTTGCCCGAGGTGCTTGGAAGTGGTGGTCTGACGTTCGGGCTCGATGCGATCGACGAACTGATCGGGCTTTTGCGAAGAGTCGTCGGGGACCGTGCTTTTCGTGACGATCTTGTGTCACGCGGTCGATTGCGTTCGCTTGATTTCTCGTGGAGAAAAACGGCGGAGGCGACGGTTGAGGTCTATCGGGAGCTCAATCAAACCACGCACGGAGGATCGTGAATGCACCACGATCAGCGAATCGGTAACTCTCTGACGACGTACATCTACAATTTCCGTTGGCCGGTGCGAACGCTCCGAATCAAGGACCATGTCGGGTCAATTCCGGGATGGCTGGCAATTCCATCCGCACGACGTTGAGAGGCCACAAGGGATCATCGTCAGATTTTCAAAAACATATGATCGAAGGCCGCTACAATGAAACCCGACCTTCTGAATCCTTCGGGTTAGGCTCGCGGCTCCAGGCTTGTTGAGCGTTCCGAACAAGAGTACAGTATTTGCGCGGGCCGGACGCTTCCGAAATCATCAAAAGCGGCACCGGCGAACTTAGAATAAGGCTTTACGCATGCACCGGTTCGTGAGCATGACACGGACGTTGGTGATTCTCCTACTGACTTTGCGGGTACTCGCATCGCCTCTGGCGATGCGCCCCGAGCCGTTTCGGAATCCCGCGCACTACCGGCTCGTTGCCAGAGTTTGCGCCTGGCTGGCTCAACGCCCGCAGCGGTCCTTGACGGCAACCTCCCTAGTGCCGTCGTTCCCACGCAAATGTCTTGATGACACTGAGCATCGCCGCCACGGATATGGGTTCCCGTATCCGACGTCGTCGACACGAGCGATCCTCTCCTTGTTCGTCGGTTCCCTGCTGAACCTGTCTCGCTGTCAACAGACGGTCTGCTTGCGCTGCTAAGCCCAACTCACCTTCCTTGATCGGCCTCGGCCGACATCCCCTCTCGCGCCATCCCCGCGCGCCCAGATTTCCCCACCTTGCCAAGTCGTGTTTGATTGCTTTCAACGGGAGCTGACCTCATGAACGGCCTGATCCGGGCTTCGCTCAGGAACCCTTACGCCGTCACGGTTTTTTGTTTGACGCTCGTGATGCTTGGAACGGTGTCTGTGTATCTGATCCCGATCGACATTTTGCCGGTGTTCAAGAGCCCGGCAGTACAAGTCTTGACATTTTACGGCGGCATGCCCGCGTCGAGCGTCGAGAAAGACATCACCAATCGCATGGAGCGGTGGGTGGGTCAGGCGAACGGGACGTCGCGGCAAGAGTCGCGGTCGATCGTCGGGGCGAGCATCGTCCGCGATTATTTTCGGAGCGGTGTCGACCCCAACGGGGCTCTCACCCAGGTCAACTCGCTGGCGCTGGCCGCAGTTCCCAACCTTCCGCCGGGGACCCTTCCGCCGGTCGTCTTACCGTTCGACCCCACGAGCACCACGCCCGTCGCCATTGTCGCGGTGGACAGCCCAGACGAGTCGCAGCCCGAATCCATCCTCTACGACGTGGGGCGCTATGAAGTACGTAACATGATTTTGAGTATCAACGGCGCGGTCGCACCCGTGGTCTACGGCGGCAAAATCCGGGCGGTCATGGCGTATCTCGACCGCCAGAAGCTCGAAGCCCGACGGCTCTCGCCGCTTGATGTCATGAAGGCGATGGACAGTTACAACGTCTTCCTCCCGACCGGCGACGCCAAGATCGGCGACTACGACTTCGCGCTCGACTCGAACTCGATGTTCGACTACCCGGCGGACATGGGTGACATCCCGCTGCATTCAACGATCGGGAACGTCTCCTATCTGCGGGACGTCGCGACCATCAAAGATGCCTCCTTCATCCAGACGAACGTGGTTCGGGTCAACGGCCGTCGCGAGGTATACATTCCCGTTTTCCGCCAGCTCGGTGCCAGCACCCTCGCGGTGGTTGACACCGTTCGCGCCAGGCTTGGTGAGTTTACTGACCGGCTTACCCGAACGGGGATCGACCTGAAACTGGTCATGGACCAGTCCGTTTACGTCCGCCAATCGATCGCCAGCCTCGTGCAAGAGGGCCTGCTGGGTGCGGTGCTTTGCTCGTTGACGATCCTCGTGTTTCTCGGCCAGTGGAGAATGACCGCGATCGCCGTGATGACGCTGCCGATCTCGGTCCTCGGGGCGATGATCTTCCTGTATTACACCGGGAATACTGTCAACGTGATGACTCTCGCCGGTCTGACGCTGGCGATCGGGCCAATGGTCGATAGCGCGATCATTTGCCTGGAGAATACTCACCGCCACCTCGGGTTGGGGGCGACGCCACACGACGCCGCGTACCTGGGAGCGAGCGAGGTTGCGATGCCCGAGCTGATCGCGACGTTGTGTACTTTCCTCGTGCTCTCGCCGCTGGCGCTGATGCCTGGAATGGGCGAGTTCCTCTTCAAGCCGATGACCATGGCGGTCGCCTTCGCGATGTGTACAGCGTACATCTTATCGCGGACGCTGGTCCCGGCGTGCAGCGCCGCCTGGCTGAGTGCGCACGCAGCTCACGGGCATGGCGAGAGTCAAGGACTTCCGGAAAGGAGAGGCTTGATCTCGGGAGCTTTCGCTCGATGGGAGTCCTGGGTCGACGGCGTCTTCACATCTTACGCGGGCATCCTTGACGTCGTCCTGAGGCAGCGTGTTTTGACGGTCTTCTTGGCGTTTGGGTTGCTTGTCGCGACGCTCGCCGTGCTCTGGCCTGTACTTCGCAAGGAGTTCTTCCCCGAGGTTGACGCAGGTGCGTTTGAGATGTACGTCAGAGCTTCAAGTGGCACTCGGATCGAGAAGACGGAGGAGAGGATCGCCGAGATCGAGGCCTTTATCAAAAAGACAATACCCGAACACGACCTGGAGCTTTACATCTCCGAGATCGGGGTCAACGCCGACTGGTCGGCCGCCTACACGCCGAATTCGGGGCCAATGGACGCCGTGGTCAAGGTGCAGCTCAAGGAGCACCGGAGCCGTTCGGCCCAGGAGTACGTGCATGATCTCCGGACGGGGTTGGCCAAAGACCCGAGGTTCCGAAATATGGACTTCGCCTTCGACGCCGGCGGCCTCGTCCGGGGCGCGATGAACGAAGGAAAATCAACCCCGATCAACATCCAGGTCACGGGAAAAAATCAGAAAACGGCGCGTGCGATCGCCGAGCGGATTCGCACCCGCTGTGTCCGGATCGAAGGGGTCGTCGATGCCCGGATCATCCAGCGGCTGGATTACCCTGAGTATGTCATCGACGTCAACCGGGCGAAGGCGGCCGACCTGGGGCTGACGCAAGAAGATGTCATGAAAAACGTCGTGGCCGCACTCAATTCCAGCATCCAGTTCAACAAGAAAAACTTCTGGATCGACCCCATCGGCGGCAATCAGTATTTCGTCGGCGTGCAATATCCCGAAGGAGATATCAAATCGATCGGGACCCTCTTGAACGTCCCGATCACCGGCACCGGCCAGAGCAAGGCGATCCCGCTGGGGAACCTTATCACCATGCGTCGCACAACGGTGCCGACGGAGGTGACGCACACAAACATCCAGGCGACGATCGACTTGTCGATGGGTGTATACGGGCGTGACCTCGGCCACGTCTCCGACGACGTCACGAAGGTGATCGACGAAGTCGCGGTACGTCAGCCGGATGGGACGTGGGTGCCGTTCGACCCGGCGAACGGCAAAAAGCAACTGTTGAAGGGGACGAAAATCGTTCTCAGCGGCGAGTACGCCCGGATGCAAGACACCTTCCGCAACATGGGTTTCGGATTGGTCGGCGCTTCCATCCTGATCTACTTTTTGATGGTCTCGCTTGCCAAATCGTGGACCGCGCCCCTATCCATCATGCTCGCTGTGCCGCTCTCGCTGATCGGGCTTTTGCCGATGCTTTACTTTACCGGCACGGCGGTGAACGTGCAGTCGCTCCTGGGATTCATCTTCATCGTCGGCATCAATGTCTCAAACGCGGTGCTGATGACCGACTTCGCTCAGGAACTTCGGTTCTCAGAAGGCCTCACACCAATCCAGGCGATCCGGAAGGCGGCGTCGGTGCGGGTAAAGCCCGTGACAATGACGGCACTGGCGGCCTTTTTCGCGATGGCCCCGGGGGCACTCGCGCTGGAGCGTGGGAGCGAGGCTAACGCCCCGCTCGCCCGGGCCATTCTCGGAGGTCTTCTCGCCGTGGAGCCCTCGACACTCTTCGTACTCCCCTGTCTCTACTCGTTGCTGGTTCGCGACCGTCGCCGCGCTCAAGGGAATAACGAACATGCTGGGGACCAGTCGGACATTGACGTGGAAAGCCCTCAGAGTTTTCGGGACCCCCGGTTTCCGGGAGATCCCGACGATGGGGAATTCCCTGAAATTATCCGTTAGCCCAACCTGAGCGACAAATGTCATTGCGCCAAACATAGGTTAACCCGATCGAAACAAGCATTTCCTGAAATCTGGAGGCTCTTACCCGTGTCTATCGCTATGAATTCCAAGGTCCCACCCAAAGTATCACAGAAGAGAGGCTGGGGCTGGGGCTGGGTCGTGATCGCCGCAGCGTCGGGAGCCGTCGCCGGGTCTTGGTTCACTCACTCAATCGAGGTCAAGGTCATCAACGCGGACTCGGCGGGTCATGGAGACTCGGCGATGGCGCCCGCCGCGGAGGAGGCGGTCCCGGTCGAGACCGTACGCCTCGTGAAGGGCGGAATACTTCGGACCTCCGCCCAGATCGGTTCCGTCCATCCTCTGGCCGAGGCCGACCTCTACGCCAAGATTTCCGGGTATCTGAAGACGCAACACGTCGACTACGGCGACCGCGTGAAGAAGGATCAACTTCTTGCCGAAATCGATGACCCCGAAGTCGTCACGGACGAGGCCAAAGCCGCTGCCGACGTCGAGCAGTCTCAGGCCGCTGTCGCCCAAGCGGTGGCTTTCATCGAGTCCGCAAAAGCCGACCGGGAAGCCGCTTCAACAAGCGTTGAGCAGTCGATCGCGGAAGTCGAGCGATACGTTTCGATGTCGAATTATCATTCGAAGAAGTTCGCTCGCTACAAGGAGCTCGTCCAGAACAAGGCCATCCCGCAGCAGATCGCCGATGAGGAGGAGGAGAGCTACGATTCCGCCAAAGCCTCGGAACTCGCTTCCCGAAAAGCGGTCCTCAATGCCAAGGCGCAAGTTGTCGCGGCGGACGCGCGGGTCAAAAAGGCCGAGGCCGACCTGGCCGAGGCAAAGGCCAACGTGAGAGTGGCGGAAGCCAAGCTCGCAAGGGCCAAGGTGCTGGTCTCCTACACAAGGATCACGGCACCGCTTGATGGTGTTATCACTAAACGGAACTTTTTTCCGGGTGCCTTCATCCGCTCGGCCGCGGAAGGGGGAACCATCCCCTTACTCACCGTCGCGCGGACCGACAAGGTACGCGTCGTCACTCAGGTTCCCGACCGGGACGTCCCATTGGCAAACGTGGGCGACGAAGCCGAGGTCACCCTCGACGCCTTTGGGACCGAGTCATTCAAGGGCAAGGTCTCCCGCTTCGCCGACGCCGAAGATCCCACCACAAGGACCATGCACACGGAGATCGACCTGGATAATAGCGACGACCGGATCCGTCCGGGGATGTACGGCATCGCCAAAATTATTCTCGATCGATCGACCAACGGCTCGACCTTGCCGGCATCAGCCCTTGTCGGGGATTCGAAGGGGGGCAAGGCGGACGTTTACCTCGTGAAGGATGGGAAGGCCAAGAAGACGCAGGTCACGGTCGGGGCCGACGACGGCATCCGGGTCGAGGTTCTTTCCGGGCTTTCGCCCGAGGACGACGTCATCGCGAACACGGGCTCGGTCGTCGAAGGGAGCCCAGTCCGAAAGGCCGAGTGAAGAAGGCTGGGTGGCTCACCGATGTTTACTCAATCCCCCGACGTTTTTTGGGAGAAGTTACCACCGATCGAGGGGTCATCACTTTGAAACCCTTCGACGGCTTTTGGATGGTAGGGGTCCTGGAGTGAAACCATGCCGTTGTCCCTCAAACGCTCTCGGCCGGTTTTGGAAAACCTCGAAGCACGATTGACCATGAGCGCACTCGACACGCTCTCCACGCTTCGTGCATTCACGCAAGTGTACCTGAGTCACACGGGACAGCCGAAGTATGACCCGGCGTTTGACCTGAACCATAACGGACAGATCGGTCAGGATGACGGTCGGCTCCTCCTGCGAACGCTCCCCCCGGTGGCCCCGAAGGTGCCGATCACGCTCCGTGTCGTGCTCGCGCCCGAAGATCAGGCCCGGGGGTCGCTCCCGAAGAATTCGGGAGGCATCACGCACAGCAAGTCGCCAATGGTGCTAGGGCATACATCGCCGGGGGCCTTGATTTTCACGGGTAGGGGCACGGTCGACCTCAAACTGCGCGGGCCCGCCTACGTCGCCGACGCCAACGGGAACTTCTCATTCAAGGACGATCTCACCGACGGAATCAACCAGCTCGACATCCAGGCAGTCGACCGGTATGGGCAACAGACACTTCGCGCATTCCCGATCTACTGGCTTGATTTTGCCAGATATGAAAACGCTCACCCCAAATAGGTAGGAAGGTCCGAATTATCGGACATGAACGACCGCGCCGGGGGTTGGTGAGACGGGAGGGAATGCCAGAGGAGGAGCAGGGCCCTCAACGGGCGTTCCGAGTGGCGGCGGCGAGCCCAGTGACACGAAGAGCCGAAACTCGGCTTTGTTGTAATCAGTGACCGCGCGAATCCGGGCGACGCGCGCTTGATTCAACAGTTGCAAACTGTTTACGACTTCGATGGGACGCCCGACCGTGTTGCGGATTCGTTGGAGATCTTCCTGGAACCCCGCTTCGGCGCTGGCAAGCCTTCGTGTGGCGAGATCGACTTGTTGACGAGACGCGGCGGCCTCCGCATAGGCCGCGCTCACTTCGCTCCGGATCTCGGAAATCGCCCGCGAACGTTCGCCAACGGCTTGACCGACCTCGGCCAATCGCTGTTTCTGGAGCGCGATGTTCCCGACGCCGAAGTTTCGAAGCGTCCAGAATACGCGGACGTCAAAATCGGTCCGTCCGGCGAAGTGAGAGAGTTGCGGGGGGGCGAGGTTGCTGCCGCCTCCGAACCCACCGCCACTAAAACCCACCCAGACCGTCGGCAAGAGCGGCCGATAGCGTTCCTGCGTGTGATGAACCTCCGCGGCGGCAAGCCCCGCGGCCCGCGCCCCGATCGTCGGGTGATGTGCCAGGGCAACCTGAATCAGCACAGGCAAGGGAGCTTCGGGATCGATCAGCGTGACCCGTTCAGGAACCATCGCGAGAGGTCGGACCCGGACGGCTTGGTCGAGATGGAGCCTGTGAGACATCCGTGCCGAAGCGACCGCCGCCTCTTCTTCGGCCTGCTGAACCTCCCTGACAATCAGGCTTAACTCCGTCGAGGCGCGCTCCGCGTCGGCCTCGCGCCCTTGCTGCGCGTCGGCGTAGACCCGGGTCAGTTTGGCCACTTCCTCGGCTTGTCCGGCCGTCTCGCGGCGGACGCGCAGATCGGCCTCGGCGGCGAGCAGCTCGAAGTGAAGCTCGGCGACTTCTCGCAAGATCGCATTCGCCGTCTCGGAAGCCGTGAGTCGCGACTCCTCGACCCGCTGGCGCGCGGCCAAGGGTTCGAAGATGGCGTCCGTCATTTGGCTGAAAATGCTGACGGCGGGGACCTCAACCGTACCCGCCGCCGATGCCCCTGTCCCACCGCCAACGTAAAGCGAGGTTTCGTTGAGATTCAGGATTCGGCCCGACGAGCGCTGAAGGTTGCCTGTATGTTCGTGTAAATTTGTCCCCACGTTCAATGTGGGAAAGAGCAGCGCCCTGGCCCCTTGTTGAACCGCCAGGGCTTCGCCAATCCGTTGCCTAGCTTCGGCGATCCTCGGGTTCTCGGCCTCGGCCAGCCGCAGCGCGGTCGTCAGGTCGATCGGGTATTCCTGCTCGGCGGTCGGAACAACCGGAACGAGCAGATCCTTTGGACGACTCGCCGACACCTGGCTCGCGGTCAGAATGAGCGCCACATCCGCCTCCCTCCGCATTCCGATGGGGGCCGTCGGAGGCTTCGATCGGCCGCGACGTTTCGGCAAATCAGAGCCCGCCTGGTCCTGAACCCCCTGGGGGGGCGGAGTGGAGTTGGCAGGCCCCTCCGGCCCCGCCCACCGCAACTTTGTCGGCGACGTGCAGCCCGAAAGCATCGCCGCCGTCAAAACGGAGAGGTAACCCAGAGTCAGCGCGATTCGCATTTTCCGGCTGGCATCGTCGCATCGTGCCTTCATTGCCATCCTTGGCCTCTCCTCTCGTTCAGGCTGGAAACCTCCCTTGTCTCGAAACGTTCAAACCGGAGGTCTGGGAAGCGAAACGTTTGTGAGCGCGGGTGACCTTGCCGTATTCGGGTCCGGACTGACGGGAAGCCGAGGAGGCACCGTCGGCTTCGCAGTCGTCGGCGCGACACCTTCGGTTGGTACAGGGTGTGCCAGGGCATCGGCGGGAGGCTGACCGAGGGCGACGTAAAGCTCAAACTGGGCGCGATCGTAATCCACAATCGAATCGAGATAGGCGTATCTTGATCTGGCGAGCAACCGCAGGCTGTCCACCGTCTCGATGGCCGGGGCGACCGAGTTCTCGATCCGTAGCAAATCCTCGCGGAAGCCGCGAGTGCCACTCTGGACCGCGCGTTCGGACGTAGCGATCTGGGCAAACCGCGCGTGCGTCTTGGCATAGGCCTCGGCCACTTCCGCTCGGACCTGGTCGAGAATGGCGATCTCTTGAAAGCGGGTCACCCCGAGCTTGGCCTTGGCGACGTTGATCATCGAGAGGTTTCCGACTCCAAGATTCTGGAGCGTCCAGTAGGCCATGACGTCAAAGTCGGACCGGCCGCCAAACCCCCCGAAAATGGGGCGGACGAGGTTGCTTCCCCCTCCGAATCCGCCGGAACTGAAGCCGATCAGAACGGTGGGCGAGAACGGTAAGACCTTTGCCCCTTCGAGCGCCAGAAACGCCTCCTGGATCGCCGCCCGTCGCTCCTTCAGCTCGGGCCGCTGGAGCAACCCCAGCGCGATCAACTGAGAGACCGGCATCGGGTCGGGCACGATCGGGTGTGGAACCACCCACGCGTCGGTGGGGTGGAGCCGGACCGAGGGGTCAAGGTTCAAGACGTAACAGAGTCGCGCCGAGGCCGTGAGAATGGCCCCCTCAGCCGCCACGACGTCGGTCGCGCGCGATTCCAACTCGGTCAAGGCTCGATGCGCGTCGGCCTCTCGACCTTGTCCAGCGTTCGCGTATGAAGCGGTTAGATTGGCGACCCGTTTTGCCTCATCGCGAACTTGAAGCGCCACAGCGCGCCGACCCTCGGCACGCAAGAGTTCAGAGTAGGCCAATGTCGTTTGGAGAAAGGTTTGGTTTCGAATCGCCTCGGTGGCGAACTGACGCTGCGCGACCACCTGGCGAGAGATCAGGTAACCATAGACTCCGACGGCCACGTTTCCTTCCAGCATCACACCCGGGATCGAGACGGTCCCGGCCGCGACGGCTCCCGATCCGGCTCCAACGTAAAGTGCGGAACGGTTGACGGAGAGAATATTTCCGTTCGACTGTTGCAAGGGACCAGTGTGAGAGTCGTAGTTCATGCCGAGATTGATCGACGGAAGGATTTGGACCGCGGCGAGTTGCCTCAGTGCCGCGGCCTCGACGATCCGCTGTCGAGCGATCATTAATTGGGGACTTTGTACCCCCGCCAGTCGAAGCGCTGTGTTCAGGTCGATCGGACGGATGTTGGCATCGAGGATCGTCGGGGGTGAGGCGGAAGTGGCGATCCGTTCCAACGACCCCGCGGGATCCGACGCGGCACGAGGGAACGCCTCAATGGGAAGTGGCCTCGCGTCGAACGAGGAGCTGGAGACAGATCCCGGCGGTCCCATTACTCCTTGGACTGGTGGTGGTTCGCTCCGAGCGCTAAAGGTTAACCCATGAAGCGAAAGGGCGAACATGATCACCGAGGACACGGGGGTAAATCTTTTGAACTTGGTCGCCATGATTCCGCCTCATACCGTGCGCCACGAGACAACCCCTGAGGTCTCATCGGCGATTCCGACTCTCGCACTTGAAAAGGATGTGCGGCTCTGAAGCGTTGATCCGGTTACGCACGCCTCGCCCGCCTTCCTTGCAAAGGTTGCTTATTTCGTCTCCCCACGATGGGCGGATGAAATTTCCGGGGTAGGGTGCGTCGCGAAGACGCACCTTTTTTGCTTGGGCTGCCTTGAGCCTCGGGGGTTGGGTATGCTTGCGGCCGGGCATCGCACTCTCTGTCTGTGCCATCGTAAGTCTCATACGCTGCCCGGTTCCATCGTCATTGGCGATCTCACGAGCGTGATCGGGATCCAAGCACCGTCCGAAAAGGTTCCCACATTGCGCGTCCGGCGATCAATTCTGAACTTCGGGTCGTCCGCCTTCTTCCTGATTGTCACGATGATCGTGGCTTTGAAAGCATC
>JAYVYS010000097.1:0-14672 GCA_043784005.1 Isosphaeraceae bacterium | reverse complement strand
CGCCTATCCCAATGTGAAGCTCTTCATGGCCATCTGCACGCCCGCGGTGCCAGGCGCAGCGGAGGCGGTGAAACAATCGGGAAGGACCGACGTGAAGGTACTCGGCCTGGGTTTGCCGAACGATAACAAGCGGTATGTTCACGAAGGAATCACCGATTGCATCGTCCTCTGGAACACGATGGACCTGGGCTACCTCGCTGTGGTCGCCGCCGATCAGGTGGCGCGAGGAGGCTTGAAACCGGGAGCGGTGGAGATGACCGGCGGAAGACTCGGGAAGGTCGAGATCAAGGGAGACAATATCCTGCTCGGCAAGCCGTTCACGTTCACTAAAGAGAATATCGACCAGTTTGATTTTTGAGCGCCGGCACGGTGTCGGGCAAAGATCACGTCGCGGTTGTCAGCGCGTTGGCAATTGATCGATTTCCCGAATCGAAGCCGGGCTCGCGCCGAAGAAACTCCCTTCGCGACAACCTAAGGAATTTCCTCCGACCCCGAGCACTACCATTCGGGTCGGTTTAGAGAAGCCTTTCGGAAGTTGGCGGAAGAATGGAGTCAAAAACCGTTTGTTGAGATCCCAGAACGAGAAACGGTGCCTCGCACCGGGTCTACGCAACCTTCCCCTTCGGCACTCTCGAAATCAGGGCGGCTCCCACGACGCACGCGGCGGACCCTGCCAAAAAGGCCCAGTGGTAGGAGTGCCTCGCGTCCCAGACGTATCCCGCCAGGATTGGGCCGACCACTCCTCCCACGCCGTAGGCCGTGAAGACCAGTCCGTAGTTGGCCCCGAGGTGTTTGATTCCGAACCGGTCGGCCGTCATCAAGGGGAAGAGAGAGAGGTTCCCGCCGAACTGAAATCCCACCCAGCAGGCACTCAGCGCCAGCATCGCCACGCTTGCCGAGAGCGAAGGCAAAATCACCAGCATTCCCGCCTGCAAGAGCATCAACGCCATCGCGGCGCGCTTTGGCCCGAAGGTTTGCCCCGCCGTTCCCCAGACAATCCGGCCGAGGCCGTTGAAGAGGGCGAGCATCCCCAAGGCCCGCTCGGCCGAAGCCTCACTCATGCCCCCCTCGGCAACTCCAAAGTCCTTGAGGGCGCTGATGACCATCAGCCCGCTTCCTGACGAAAGGATGAACGCCGTCCACATTAGCCAGAACGTCCGCGTTCGCACGCTCTCGCCTTGTGTCAGATCGTTCTCGGAAATCAACGAAATCTTCGCGGGGCCTGGGGTGATGAATCCTTCCGGAGGATTCGAGAGCAACGTAGACCCCAGCCCGCCGACAACCAGGAAGATCACCCCGAAGGTTTGGAAGGCCAGCGGCACGCCCCCCCTCGCGAGCAACCCGGCCCAGGCGCCCGCGAGGTTGATGAACAAGTAAGCCCCCGCGCCGAAGCCCGCGACGGCCAGTCCTGTGATCAACCCCTTTGACTCGGGATACCATTTTAAGCACGCTGCGATCGGGCAGACGTAGGCGCAGCCAATCCCAGCGCCCCCCACAACGCCCACCCACCACCAGACCCACCAAAAGTTCGTCGCCGCAAGTGATGCCGCAAGATAACTGAGCCCCAGCATGATGCAACCGACCAGCGCCACAACCCTTGGCCCCGCGCGGTCTTGCCAGCGTCCGGAGAAGATCATCACGATCGCGAAGACCGCGAGACTTGTGGAAAAGATCGACTTTGTCGCGACGCCGCTGAAACCCGCGAGATACGTTTTCCAGGTCGATTCGGAAACGCCGAGTTTGGGCTCAACCTCATCCTTGAGGTATTTGGTCCAGGCGGCTTTCGCGACTTCACGGGCCTCGCCGCGCGACTCGGACATTGTGGTTTTGAGCTCTTTGGCACGCGCCGACCATCCCGAATGGGCCGAGGGGTCGACCCCCAGCACCTCGGGACGGACCATCAGCGCGAGTTCGCCTTTGCTCGCTTTGAATATTGGTACGAATGTACCCCAGGCATAGATCGCTCCCAGGCAAACCTGCACGAGCAAAGCCCCAACCACCACGGGCCAACGTCGCATACAACCCCACCTTGGTCTCGACCATCGATCCCTAATCAATCCGCTCCGCATCCCGATCGCGACGGCGCGCAGGCGGGCGGCCCAAGTCCAACAGTTTCAGGGAAGCGCCCGAGGAAAGAAAGATCCTGGCGGCCGTTCGCCGAGTCCGTTTGAACCGGTTCTCGAAAGTACCCCGTCGAAAACCATCACGTTCGCGGCTAAAGTCTTGAGAAGATGATCGGGTCGGGTCCATTTCGAACGCGAGAAACCACGGAGAGACGCCATGTATCGTCGCGATTTCCTCCAAGCAGGCGCTGGACTGGCACTTGCGACGGCCGGGGGCCACATGGCTTGGGCCGCGAATGCCGCTCCGAAACGTGTCGGGCTGATCGGTTGTGGCTGGTACGGCAAGGCCGACCTCCTCCGACTCGTCCAGGTCGCGCCGGTGGACGTTGTTTCGCTCTGCGATGTCGACAAGAAGATGCTTGCTGAGGCCGCTTCTCTGGTCGCCTCACGCCAGAAATCGGGGAAAACGCCGAGGACGTACGGTGACTACCGCACGATGCTCGCCGAGAAAGATCTGGATATCGTCCTCGTCGGCACTCCCGATCACTGGCATGCCTTGCCGATGATCGCCGCGGTCGAGGCCGGTGCCGACGTGTACGTCCAGAAGCCTATTAGCATCGATGTGACCGAGGGCCGGGCGATGCTCGCCGCCGCGCGCAAGCACAACCGCGTTGTGCAGGTCGGCACTCAGCGCCGCAGCACTCCGCACTTGATGGAGGCGAGAGACAAGATCATCAACGAGGGAAAGCTTGGAAAAATTGGGCATGTCGAGATCTGTTGTTACTATCACATGAGGAATTCAAGTAATCCACCCGACTCCGCTCCCCCCGAATGGCTGGACTGGGAGATGTGGACCGGACCGGCCCCCATGCGGCCGTACAACCCGATCGCGCACCCGCGAGGCTGGCGGGCGTTCACCGAATATTCGAACGGTATCATGGGAGACATGTGCATTCACATGCTTGACATGGTGCGCTGGATGCTGGGGCTGGGCTGGCCAAGGTCAGTTGCCTCGACCGGCGGGATTCTCGTGCAAAAGGGGGCCAAGGCGAATATTTCCGACACGCAGAACGCCACGTTTGATTTCGGAGACCTCCAGGTTGTGTGGGAGCACCGCACCTGGGGCTCAGCGCCGGACCCTAAATACCCCTGGGCGGCCACGATCTACGGCGATAAAGGCACCCTCAAAGCGAGCGTCAACGGTTACGACTTCACCCCCCTGGGCAAAGGAGATCCCGTTCACGTCGACGTCAAGATGGAGCTTGAAGAGTATCCGGAGGACAAGACGGAAAAGGATCTTGAAAGGCACGTAGCTCCGGCGATTCGCGGACATATGAGAGACTTTCTCGCCGCGATCGAGTCGCGAGGCAAGCCCGTGGCCGACATCGAACAGGGGTACATTTCCACGACAAGTTGCATTCTCGGCAACCTCGCGATGGGACTCGGACGCGCATTGCATTTTGACCCCGTCACGTGCAAGGTGATCGGTGATGATGAAGCCACACGCTTGTTGACACGTCCATATCGCGCCCCCTGGACACATCCCTCGGTGGGGGGCGTCTGAGCGTTGCCAACCATGCCCGACTCCGCGACGATTGAGAAAGCTTACTCGCTCGCGAAAGAACGCTATGCCGCGCTTTCGGTTGACACCGACAGCGCGATGCGGCGGCTTGCGCGCCTCTCAATTTCCTTGCACTGCTGGCAAGGGGATGATGTCCGCGGGTTCGAGAACACGGGCGAGTCGATCGGAGGCGGGCTCGCCGTCACCGGTGACTATCCAGGGAGGGCGCGGACGCCGGAGGAACTGCGATCCGACCTGGACCTCGCTCTCTCACTGATCCCCGGTCGGCACCGGCTCAACCTTCATGCCAGTTATGCCGAGACTTCCGGGAAGAGCGTCGACCGCGATGCGCTTGAGCCCTATCACTTTGAGCGTTGGATCGCGTGGGCGAAATCGAAGACGATGGGACTGGATTTCAATCCAACCTATTTCGCGCACCCGATGGCCTCCGATGGCTGGACCCTCGCCCATCCCGACGCGGGCATTCGCAAATTTTGGGTCGATCATGGGATCATTTGTCGGCGTATCGGCGCGGCGATGGGTGAGGCGCTCGGCACGCCTTGCGTCACCAATATTTGGGTTCCCGACGGATTCAAAGATACTCCCGTGGACCGCAAAGGCCCTCGGCTTCGTCTGGCCGAATCGCTCGACACCATTTTCGCTGAGCCGATCGACCCACAATTTGGCAGAGACGCTGTCGAAGCCAAGCTGTTCGGGATCGGCTCGGAGAGCTACGTCGTTGGCTCACATGAGTTCTATTTCGGCTACGCGATCTCCCGGGAAAAAATCCTCTGCCTCGACGCCGGCCACTTCCACCCCACCGAAGTCATCTCCGACAAGATCAGTGCGGCGCTCTGCTGGCTGGACTCGATCCTGCTGCACGTAAGCCGAGGAGTGCGCTGGGATTCGGATCATGTTGTGATCCTCAACGACGAGCTGCAAGCGATCGCCGCCGAGATCGTTCGCGGCGATTACCTCGAAAGAGTTCACATCGGACTCGACTTCTTTGACGCGAGCATCAATCGCGTCGCCGCCTGGGTGATCGGCACACGATCCATGCTCAAGGCGCTTTTGATCGCCCTTCTCGAACCGACCGCGTACCTGCGACAGCTTGAGGCGGGTAACGACTACACCGAGCGGTTGGCCCTCCTGGAAGAGTTGAAGACGATGCCGATCGGCGCCGTCTGGGATGCGTACTGCCTGAAGGCGAGTGTCCCGGTCGGTCCGGCGTGGTTCGAGGATGTGAAGCGGTATGAGAGCGACGTGCTCGCGCTTCGCGCCTGAATGAATCGGTCGTTGTGATTCATTCTTTGCGCCGGGCTTAGGAGGGTTCAACGCTCGGGAACGACCGGGCCATTCCACGATCGTCCACGAATAGGAAATTTTTTAAGCTTCAATGAAATCATTAGGCCAGGATCACCTTCTTCGACGCCTACCTTGAATAACGAAGGCTCGTAGGTCCAATCACCTCCCTCCAAGATTCATGCCGAGCCCCCCTCGGTCGTTTTGATCGAGCATAGATTTCTTTGCGGACTTGATCGACGAACGTTTCTCGTCGGCTCAGGGCCTATCTACGTCTATTGGGTCGGAAGGTGAGTTCATCCTTTGCGTATCTACCCGTTCGCCGCCTGTTTCTCTTTAATCGCCACCCTAAGTATCGGGGTCGGCCAGGCGTGGTCGCCTTGGAATTGGACTTCGGCGGGACCGGCAGGTTCTTCCCACGCCGTCCTCCGCGAGATCCGCAAAGGCTGGTCATTACATCCTTATCACACACTCCCCGAGTCGATCACAACCCTGATGGTCGAGGACAAATCGACCCGCAAAACCCAGGGTTTCGTCTATGCGGGAACAAGCGGAAGCGCGGGAATCTATCGTGTCTCCCCTCTGACCCAGAACGCGGTTTCGACGCTATCAAATGGAATGGGTGATGCTCTGACCTTCGGCACGTGCCATATCAATCGCGTGGTTTTGCACGATATGGATGGAGACGGCCTGCCGGAACTGCTCGGCTCGTCCAGCCAGGTCGAGCCTCGCGGGCGTCCTCGTCTTTGCGTCTGGTCTTCGTCATTCAACGGACCCGCATTGCGTGCGGTCGCTCGTCCGGAGATCGCGAGTAGCTGGAGTCATTCGATCGATTTTCTGCCGAGGCCGGGAAAAGGCTCGGACAGCGTCTTCGTGACCTTTTGCGGATTTGGTGAGGTCGTTGAATATCGCTTGGAACCCGCGACCGAGGGATCTTCGTTCCACGGCGAGAATCTCGGTTGGAAGGTTGTCGGAACGCTTCCCACAAGCGGCGAGTGGCTCCAGATTGTCGACGCCGACAACGACGGCAAGCAAGATATTTGCGTGGCGACCGGATATTCACCCGGACATGCCGCCGTGATCTTGTATGCAAGTGACGAACCCGGCTCGATGCTTCGCGAGACCCGCAGGCTAGATGAAGGAGGTCGGTTTGGAAACGTCCGATTTCTAGCCGGACCACTTGAAAAGGATGGTGGCCAGGACTTGATCGCCTGGTGGTGTACGGGAAACGCGGATGGAGATGCCGAGGTCATTGTTTATCGACTTGGTGGTGAGGGGATTGTACGACGGACCGTGGTCGCCCGCGGTCCCGCTTCGGATCTCTGGGCCGACGACGATCGCTTCACCTTTGCCGATCTCGATGATGACGGACGAAAAGAAGTATGGTTCTCGACCTATTCGGGAAAACTATGGAGATTCGACCCGGCGCACTCCAACGCGACCGAACTCATGGCGAGCTTTCAAGAAGGCCTCGGCCCGGTCGCCTCGGGACCTGATATTTCGGGAAAGCGGCAGCGACTTTACCTTGGCTGGGAACGACAAATTTTCGGCTTCGAACTTCAACCGTCGTCGACGAACTGACCGATCATTTCCGTTCTACTGGGCTCACACAGCGTGTTTCCTCGGTTAAGATCACGAGTCGGCCTGGAACCACGGGGGTTCCAGGCATCCCATGAACAGGCCACCCAAGTATGGGTAAACCGGCCTCGACTCGTTGAGAAAGCTAGGGAACGATGACCCGACGCACCAAGATTCTGCTAACATCCGCGCTGATCGCGGTCGCCGCGACATCCTCGCTCGTCATCGGGCAGGATCGACCAAAGCTCGGTTATAAAGACACCCCGATGCTTCCCGGCGGCAAATGGCACGTCCACGATGGCGACCGCCCGATGCCGAAGGTCATCCAACCCGGCACCGCCTCGACGCAAGATGCGCCCGGGAAAGCCCCCTCTGATGCCATCGTCCTTTTCGACGGCAAGGACCTCTCGCACTGGACCAACAGCAAAGGACAACCCGCCACCTGGATCGTGGAAGAGGGAGCCCTCGTCGTCAAGGCGGGCGGAGGTGACATCCTGTCCAAGGAGAAGTTTGGCGACTGCCAACTTCATCTCGAATTCTCCAGTCCCGTCCCTCCCAAAGGACGAGATCAAGGTCGAGGTAACAGCGGCGTCATGATGTTTGGCCGTTATGAGTTTCAGATTCTCGACTGCTTTGACAACCTGACTTATGCCGATGGCCAGGCAAGCGCGATCTACGGCCAGTATCCACCGTTGGTGAATGCCTCCAGAAAGCCCGGCGATTGGCAAACGTACGATATCCTCTTCACGGCTCCACGGTTCAAGAGCGACGGTTCCCTCGAATCCCCGGCTTACGCCACGGTGCTACACAATGGTGTTGTCGTCCACAACCATACCGCACTGCTGGGACCGATGAAGTTTCGCGGCCTCCCGGAGTATTCCAAACACGAGGACAAGGGGTCGATCCTGCTTCAGGATCATGGAAACCCCGTGCGGTTTCGCAACCTGTGGGTCCGCGAGATCCAGGGTTACGATCAACCCTCGGAGTGAATCGTTCGTTTCGTCTCGCGGCGATGGTTTTGGGCCGCGCGGAGTCTCATTCCGTGTCGGCCTTTCCACCCTGACGGGCGACTCTCTATGGTCCTCGCTCTTTCGGCCGTCCTCACGCGCCGTTAACCTGGAAGGTCGTCCTTCGATCACGACGACTATTCCGGGAGTAACCACGTGGCCCCTGAGCCGAAAGCCGCACCACCCAAAGATCTACCGAGAATCATCGGTGGTTACCGCGTGCTTCGCGAACTTGGTCGAGGACGACTTGGTCCCTTGCTGCTTGCGAGATGCGGGGGGTCCGGCGAAGACGTCGCACTCCGCGTGATCCGGCCGGAATGGTCGTGCTTGCCTGTGTTCGTTTCACGACTGATCCGCAACGCGCATGCCGCGGCGCACGTCGATCATCCCAATCTCGTGCCGATCCTCGACCTCGGCGAGGCACAAGGCCGCGTTTATGCGAGTTCGTCGTTTATTGACGGCATCAGCCTCACCGATCGGGTCAAGGCCGAGGGACCGCCGGTTCCTAAAGACGCCGTGGCGATCACGCTCCAGGCTGCGCGCGGAATACGCGCGGCACATGCTCATGGGCTGACGCATGGCGATCTCTCGCCCGCGACGATCCTTCTCGATAACGATGGCCGCGTTCGGGTCTCGGAACTCGGTTTGACCAAGACTCCCGCCTCGGTCTCGACCGAAGAGGTGCGTGATAAAGCCGGTCCGATCGAGCTTGTGGCAAATCCTGGAGAACTCAACCTTGAGGGCGTTCGCGCCGACCTCAAAGGGCTGGGTCGGACTCTCACGTTTCTACTGACCGGCCAGTCGGGAGCGATCGACCCGACCTCGCTGATCGCCAAAGGCGTTTCCGTCAATCTTGTCGAAATGGTTCGGAGCCTCGTCGACTCGCGCGCGGGAAGCGGATTCTCAGACTTCGGTCAAGCGGTCGCGGCCCTTGAGAAATACCTGAATGCCCGGAATGTCGGTGGAACGGCTCCTCGTGAAGAAGACGCCGCGATCCTGCAAGAATCCCTCGCGTCGTTCCGAGCCTCTCCGACGGCGAAGCTACGGGACCAAATCGTGGGGGCGACGGCCGCCACGTGCGGATTGCTTGTCATCCTGGGAATGATCACTCGCCTGCCACTAATCGCCGGGAGCTTTCTCGGTCTGGGACTGATGACCGCCCTGGCACATTTTTGCATCAACGGATTCACGCGCCGGGATGAGCTTTACCCGCGCGTTCGCGCTCTGATCTTTGAGAGTCGAGGGGCCGACCTTGCGATCGTGGCGACCGGGGCCTTGCTGTTTCTTGTGCTCTTGTTCGTCATTCATCTTCATTGGGCTTGGCTTTGCTTCGGGATCCTCGCCGTCGTGCTGGCTGTCGCACTCCATCACTTTGGTGACATTCCCGTGGAAAACGAGAGGAAGGGAGCCATCGAAGAGGCGCGCGCTCTTGTCCGGGATTTGCGGCGCAGAGGGGTCTCCGAGGACGCCATCCTGCGATTTGTTCGGAGCACCGCGGGCGCGGACTGGGGCCCGTTTTTCCAATCCCTCTTCGGGGAAGAGGCCCGTCGGGCCGCTCAAGAGAAATCGGATCGTCGAATTCTCACGCTCCTACGCGACCCCCTGTTCGCGATACGGAGCGCCTTGGCCTCCTGGGTTCAGGATCGGCTCCATTCTCGGCGTCGAGAGCGCGACATCGTGTTTTTCCAGGCGGTTGAGGAGCGCGGCTTGGTGGCCGATGGTGTGAACCTTTTGACCGCGCGCAGGCGGTCGCATCGCATTGCGGCCGCGATGATCGCGGTAACGTCGGAGCACCGCGACGCGACGAGGGCCGCGACCCGAGGAATCGGTGATTCCACGATCGATCGTCCGAGCGTGGCCTTCGCGGTGAAGCAGGCGGCGGAAGCTCCTGAAGAGGTTCTCGTCGATCGTGAGACACGCCTTATCGGGCGGGACCGTTCCTGGCTGATTGACGTGATTTTCGGAGCGCGAACACGGTTTCTTCTCGGCTCCGCGATCCTCGCCGGGTTCCTGCTCTGGGTGCATCAAAATGGAATGATCTCGGGCGACCAGATCAAAGACATCGCCGTGAAGGCGATCGCGTCGGACGACCCCGTTCAGTCGGTTCGCGACGCCCGGATCGACGTTCATGTACCGGATGTCACAAAAGCGTTGGACGCCCCGCTCGGGCCTCGCTTTCTCTTCAAACTCTTCAACGGTTTTCATCCGTGCGGCGCGGGGTTGATCTTGATCTTTTCGTCATTTTGGCGAGGGTCGCGAGTCGGCACTTTCGCCATCCCTGGAGCCGCGTTCGCCTTGGTCGGACCGGCCCTGGGCATTCCAAGCATCGGGCCTCTCAGCGCCTCGGTCTCGAGCATGGCAATCGGGGCGGGGATTGCCTCACTGGGATTTTTTTTCGGGACCTCCCCAGACGAATAGCTCAATCGGCGAACGTGGCTCATTTCCGAACCTCATCTTTGTGAATCACGCCGCCCTTCATCACGAACTTCACCCGTTGCAGCTCGGTGATGTCCGCGATGGGATCGCCCGATACGGCGATGATATCGGCGTATTTTCCGGTCGAGATCGAGCCAAGGTCCGACTCCGCCTGAAGGAGTTCGGAGGCGACGACGGTTGCCGACTGGATCGCCCGCATCGGCGTCATTCCATAATTGACCATATACGCGAACTCTTTCGCCATGTTCTCAGTCCAGGCATACCCGCCGACATCCGTTCCGTAAGCAATCTTGACCCCCTTCTTGACCGCGAGACCGAATGCCTTGCGCTCAAGTTCGATCATCTCTTTCCAGATCGTCGACCCTGCCGCGGCGCGACCCTCAGCGACCCACACCGTGACGTAGATGGTGGGGCACCAGTAGGTGCCAGCCTTGACCATGAGGTCGATCGATTCCTCGTCTAGAGCGTCGCCGTGCTCGATCGTATCCGCCCCGGCTTTCAATGCGGCGAGAATGCCGTCTCGACCAATCGCGTGTGCGGCGACGCGGCGATCAAGCCGATGTGCTTCCTCGACCATCGCCGACATTTCCGCCTCGGTGAAATTTACTTTGCTGCGAAGCACGCCGTCTTTTATGTAGTATTTTCGGTCGCAGTAAAACTTGATCCAATCCGCCCCGAACTTGACCTGTTCACGGACAGCCTTGCGGATCGCATCGGGCCCGTCGACGATTTGAACTCCATCGGGAACCTTTAACTCCCAAGAATAGCCCGTCAGCGGATACATACCCGTCGCCGAAAACGCGCGTGTCGCGACGAACATCCGAGGACCCGGGATGATCCCTTTTTGGATCGCCTTCTTGACGTCCACATCGGCATACATCGCTCCCTCAGTTTCGAGGTCGCGGATCGCCGTGAACCCGCTCATCAACGCGGTCTTGGCCGCGACGGTCGCGCGGATCGTTCGAAACGGAATCGATTCCTTCAAAAGCTGCTCGTCATAATCATTTTGCGTGATGTCGCCCTGAAGCAAAACGTGGGTATGGCAATCGATCAGCCCCGGAAGGACCGTCGAACCAGAAAGATCGACGATCGTCGCACCTTCGGGAAGTTTTTCGAGGATCTCACGAGCCGGCCCGACGGCCTTGATTCGCTCTCCCTCGACAACGATCGCTTGATCGACGACGACTTTTCCCAACTTCGTGTCAACGAGGCGTCCGGCCTTGATGACTGTCGTCTTAGGCGGCCTTGGCTCGTCTTTGGCGAGGGCAACGAGATGATTTTGCGCGAAAAGGGCGACAATCAATCCTAGCGCGGCGCGATGCATAGGTTGGCCTCCGGTTCGTGTCGAGTGGACGAATCAAAGGCTAACCTTTGTCGATGCCGTTCACAACAGTCTGATCATCGGGCAAACCTGTCGTGATTGAAATCAACTGCGGATGCCGGCTGTCACCCCAATCCGGCTTATGACTTGATCTCCCAAACCATAAGCATGTTGGTAATGTCGTTCACCGCGGCGAAATGCGCGGCCGGTCCCACGAACATGGAAGTCACACCGAAAGCACCACCGGCATTCGGATTGATCGAAATCTGACCGACGAACTTGCCGGCCTTGGTGAACTCGACGAGTGTGCTTGAGTTGTTCGGGTCGGGGTTGACCGCATCGCCGTTGGCCACGACAAGATTTCCGTCCGGGGCGAACGTCAGGCCGAGTGGCCCGTGCAAGTGCGCGAGGTCCGCATAGACCACTCTGCCGATTCCATGGTCCTTTCGCACTTTACCCGCGTTGTTGATGGCGTAAATCACGTTGTCCGCCGTGGAGGCGACGTATAATGTGTCGGTTTTCGAGTTGAAGGCGAGTCCCGTCGGGCCAAGCTCGAACGCGGCGGGGTCGCCCCGGTGAGGGTATCCGGAGGCGATTTGCACTCCCGAGCCCATCTTAAATCCGCCGGCGCGCCCGATCGTGAATTCGAACCGGCTCACTGTGCCGCTCAGCGCGTTCGATACGAACACCTGTCCATGGCTTCCCGCATCGTGCACAGTCAGGTCCCATGGTCCGTTCAAGAGGTTCGCGTCGGTCAGTTCGGCGACCTGATGCCCGTTCCGGTCGATCACCAGGATTGACCCTTGGCCCGCGGTGGCCGAGGTGCCGTCGGCGCTCGGCAAGTTTCCGACGATCACGTATCCCGACTTCAGGACGGCAAGTCCCGTATCCAGGCCGAATCCTGGTCCCGTCTGGAAAAAGACCGAGGCTTGGTTCTGAGGCGTCACTCGCACGATCGTCGTGCCTGTGCCTTGAAGGTTCGCGCTGCTGTTGTAGTTGGCGACGAGGACATCACCCGGGTTAAGCGCTCCGCCGCCGCGGACGTCATTGGGAACAATCGCGACTCCGTACGGGTTGACGTCACCGTTGGCGGGGATTGTGGAAACCTGGCGATTCGGTGCCGAGGCAAGTTGGGTGATCGTCGGAACAACTTGAGGTGGATGCGCCCGCTCCGCGAAGATTGCGGGATGTTTGGGAATTCCGCTCAGCAACTCTCGGGTTTCAAGACCGGCAAGGACGGGTCGGATCGCTCGACGCCCTGCAGAGTTCGCGTGGTTCATCATTCTCCCCTGTTCTCATTGACGGGACGAATCCCATTCACCGCTAACTTAATACGTTACGGAGAGTGCGAGTCTTACACACGAAAAAACTGCCTAAACCCCCGATTTTTCCTTGGAACCCTGATCGGTGGGGATCGCCGCCAAGAATAAGATCCGCTTCATGAAAGTGATGCGACTTCCCGGTCCGTGGATGTTTTGGTTTGATGATTAAGTCTGGAACGTGATCGCTTGTGCGACTTGGACAGAAATATGGGTATTCGAATTCTGATTGTTGAAGACGAAGCGGCGATTGCCGACTTCTTGATCCGAGGTCTTCGCGAAGAAGGCTACACGGTGGAACACGCCGACGACGGCGGTGCGGCGTGGTTAGCGCTCCGCGCCGGGGGTTGGGACCTTGTTCTGCTGGATTGGTGGCTTCCCGATGAGGATGGTTTGTCTTTGCTCAGGCGATTCCGTCAGACCGATCGACGAACGCCCGTGCTTTTTCTGACGGCACGAGACTCTGTCGGCGATCGGGTGCTCGGCCTCGACGCCGGCGCGGACGATTACCTTTGCAAACCATTCGTGTTTGCCGAGTTGCTCGCTCGGGTTCGCGCCTTGGGTCGTCGCCGGGAATCGTCACTCGCCACGACTCTTGACTATCACGATGTCCGCGTCGATATGGCGACCCAACGGGTCGAACGCGCCTCGCGGACGCTCGACCTCACCGCCAAGGAATACACTCTGCTCGTCTTCTTCCTGCGGCATCCGGGCCAGGTTCTCTCAAGGACCCGGATTTACGAAGGTGTCTGGGACGAACGTTACGACGGGTTGTCAAATACGCTTGAAGTTCATGTGAAGGAACTCCGTCGCAAGCTCGAAATGAACGGGCCTCGCCTGATCCAGACACTCCGAGGTCGCGGTTATCTTCTCGGTGATCCTCCCGGTTCCCCGACGCTCTCGGAGGAACCATGAGTCTTGCCTCGCGCATCAGCGCGTTTTTCCTGGCGGCACTGGCGTTGGTGCTCGTCGGATTTTCCATCACGCTTTACTTTCTGGCGAGGAACCGGCTTCACGCCGAACTTGACAGCCAACTTTTTGGAGCGATTGAAACGCTGTCGGTCGCGGCGGAGATCGAGCCTGATCGCGTCGAATGGCGGCCGGCATTGCGACCACCCGCCTTCGCTCTTCCCGGAGCGGCCCCGATCCTCTGGGCGGTCGTCGACGATCGGGGCCGAATCGTCGACAAAGTCGAATCCTCCGCGAATACGCCGTTCCTGCCCGAGATCGGCGTTCACCAGCTTCGGGTGGTCCGCCCGATTTCACTCTCGCGGACGGACGGCTCGGGTAAACGCTGGCGTCTCGCGATCCGTCGACTTCAGCCGGTGCGATTGACAGAAGGCGAGCTTCGTCCCGACCCGGAGTCGGAGGAGCCTTTCCACCTGCGAGAGGAGCCTCCGCCGACGGTTCATCGCGCCTTGACACTCGTCGCGGCCGCGCCGCTGGCTCGCATGGAAGCCAGCCTCGTCGCCATCGGTTGGTCGCTTGCGGGGCTGACTTTCTTGCTCTGGCTGCTCGCGGTCGGGGGGGGACGCAAGCTCAGCCGTCGGGCATTGCTTCCAGTTTCGCAGATGGCAACCGCCGCGCGAGGAATGTCGGTGGACGACCTTGGGCAGCGACTGCCTGGTCCCGGGACGAGAGACGAACTTGATGACCTCGCGAGTTCCTTCAACGGACTTCTCACGCGGTTGCACGAAGCCCTCGAACGTCGCAAACGCTTCGCGGGTGACGCCTCGCACCAGCTTCGAACCCCGCTCGCCGCCATCCTCGGCCAGATCGAGGTCGCCCGACGCCGGGATCGCACGAATGAAGAATATCGGCAAGTGCTCGATCAGGTTCATTCTGAGGGCCGCCGACTTCAGAGAATTGTCGAGGCGTTGCTTTTCCTTTCCAGGGCGGAGTCCGACGCCGCGCTTCCCGACCTCGAACGTGTCGAACTCGCGCAATGGCTGAACGACCACCTCGAAGGCTGGTCGATTCATCCCCGCGCGATCGATCTCACGTCCGAAATCGCGATCGATACTGCAACCTGCGCCGAAGTCCATCCGCCACTGCTGGCACAGCTTCTCGATAATCTTCTGGAAA
>JAYVYS010000096.1:0-2087 GCA_043784005.1 Isosphaeraceae bacterium | reverse complement strand
ACCCATTTTGATTTTGTCCCGAAAATTCATTTTCTCAAGGTTCGTGAAATAATAGCAGGAGTCCGGCTCGGTTCCTTTCTTCTTTGGCTTTCCTTGTTTCAGGGTGAGTTCTCCGTAAGCCTGGAAGGGAATACCCAGAATGACGAACGCTGTCTCCAGCATCCAACTTAAACGCCTGTTCGATCTTTCGTGATACGCACCCGGTGACACGATCGTGAGCCTCCCTTGACTGTACGTATATTTGGGCCGGCCACCCTCTCCGCGCGCTTTAAGCAGCCCGAGATATGCGTTCCAGGTCGAAGGAATCTGCATCCAGAAGTCCTCGCCCACGCTCTTCAACGTCGTCGCCATCACTTACCCTCTTCTCATCAACGATTGAATTTGATGGTCAGGCCAAACGGTAATCTCGATCGAAACCACGAATCACGCCTCAGTTCCACGCTCCGGGCTGACCCGAGGAAGAAGCTCGTCAGCCACCCAGGCGCGAAAGTTTCGACGGGCGACCATTTCATTGAGATCGTCGCGATAAACCCAGGGAGTCAGCTCTTTGGCCGAGAGAAAGGGCAAAAGGCGACTCTTCTTTGACGACCGGTAAGTCCCTTTCTTCGTGAGCACGAGGATCACCAATTTCGATTGCGCGCAAACCCAGACCTCCTTGACACCGAGAATCTGATAAGCGGATAGGGCGTCTTTGACCGGCCTCGAAATCACCAATTCCACCGCGAGATCGGGGGGCGGGTCTTCGCCCATGACAAGGTCTTTCTTACCTCGGATGCGTTTGATGTTCGTCAAGTAATAACACTCGTCCGGCTCGATGCCCGTTCGCGGCTTGATCGACTTCAATAGGGTCGTCGATCCCGAGGGGCTGAAGGGGATCTCCAGCGTCAATAGTATTTCCTCGATCATCCAACCGAGCCGCTTCTTATATGATTCATGCGTTTGACTTGGCGACACGATGGTCAACCTTCCATCCACAAAGACGTAGTGCGGAAACGGACGCTCTCCTCGTGCTTTGAGAAGCGCGAGGTAGCCCTTCCAGGTCATGGGAATCTGAATCCAGCGGTCCTTGCCGATCTTCGTCGGTTGAGTCACCGTCGCCATCACTTCGCCTCCTTCTGTGTCACCACCGGCGCTTTTCCCTTGATCGCCTTGCTAATCACCTTGTCGATCGCCTGCTTGGCAAACTCTTGGAGGAACTCAGCGCGGCTATTGAGGTCGAACTGTCTGACGAGCGCGGCCTGCATTCCGCCGTCTCCCCAATTCTGACCTTTCGCGAAATACTCCCGAAACGTCAAGCCCGAGATGTGCGTCAGATAGGCCATCGAGACGCATTGCACGGCCCCTCCCGCGGCATATCCCACCAGTGAGGATTTAAACAAACCGGCGATCAACGACGTCGCGGCCTCGACCATTCCGAGCTTCAACAGCATCTGAATCATCTGCCCGCCGACCATCTTTATGTGCCCAGAGGAAATCTCCACGCCGTAAACACCAGCGATCTCACTGATCATTTGAAATTGCACAGCGCCAGTGGCCATCAGATCGAGGGCGGGGATTGGATTGGTGAACACGGTCGCCGCCGTGATCCACTGGAACTTATCAACGACAGCCTTGGCACGTTCGTCACGCTCCCGAGCAAGCTGATCCTGTGCCCGCTTCCCGACCAGATGGGCTCGTAGAAGCAAATTCCCGGCGCGAAGCTCGTCCCCTTCGGCCGCCAAGACGTCTTCGATCCGGTCCTGCAAGACGTCGATATCGGGAGGTTCTGTTTCCAGAACCGTCTCAAACGTCCCGTCGGAGTTCCTCATTCTCACGACCATCGGCCGGGGCGAAGCCGCAACCCCGATGATATCTTTGGAGGCGACAACCCCGTTGAGACGTTCGCGGAGCTTGCTAAGAATCGCCTCGCGGTCCCCATCAAGGAATCGGTCCTTCTTGTTCAGAACCACGATCGAACGCTTTCCTTGACGCGCGAGCGCGACCAAGGGGTCGAACTCGGAACGGATCAAGTCGTGATCGACGACGAAGAGAAGGAGATCGGCCTTGGTCGCCAATTCGCGGGCCTCGCGCTCTCGGTCGACTCCCCC
>JAYVYS010000095.1:0-9453 GCA_043784005.1 Isosphaeraceae bacterium | reverse complement strand
CCCATCCCTTTGGTGTTCGAACCCTGGATCATGAGTGACGGCTCCGGCTCGGGCGCTGCTGGTGGATTCGCCTGGGCTAATATGTTGTATGTAGGCAAGTTCGAATCCGGGGAAAGCCCGCTCTTGAGATGCACCACCACCGCCGTGAATCCGCGATGCCGATCGACGGCGGGTTCAATCTGCTGCCCAGCCATCGGATTCGGTATCCAGGCGACGAGGCGCGTCTCACCCTGGTTTTCAGGTCGATCTTCGTAGTAGCGCCGGAATTCTTCCAAAAAGCGCTCGTGATCGAACGGCTTGACTTTGGTCGTTGCGGTGGTTGTGCGAGAGGTTTCTCGCACCTCAATGGTGGTGTTCGGTGCGATCGTTCCTAGGCGGATTTCTTTTCGGTCTTTCTCGCGAGGCCCGGAGAGATCCACGAGAACGGCGTCTTTCAACTCAAAGGTACTTTCGTTCACAATTTTGCGCTCGCCGTCAACCGATTCTAGCCGGATCGCCCCATCGAGCCCGACCATCTGCTCCGCCCGGAACATCGCCAGACTTCTCGGTTGCACCAAAAAGCCTTCAAGGGCGGGAACGGGGTACGTCTGCATGACCGAGGTCACGATGTCTTCGCCGCGGAGCGATCGCCCATTGTCCAGCGGCAAAACCAGTCCCGTCGGGTCATTCGGGAACGCGATCCGATAGCGTGTTCGACCCGTCGAATAAAGCGAGGCGAATCGTGAGACGTGCGCCCGGGTATAGTCTCCGTGAATCTCCAGGACGTCGATCTCATCGCAGGCGGAGTTGTATCCCATGTCATAGGCGGCCGCACGTTCGACGCCGATCGCGAACATGATCGAAAGCGTCGGCACGACCACCCACGCCAGTTCCCTTCGTCCCAGAAGATAACGACATATCAGCCAGTTTAATGGTACCAACAACAAAATGTAGGCAACAATGACTTTTAACACGAATGATGCGCTCGGAATTTTGATTCCCGAGGCCTCTTCCAGTACGTTTCGGCACTGTCGGGGCAATGAAGACGAATCAATCCACTCAGCGACCGCGGTGTCGTTGGCGAGATACTTGTCCATCTCATCGAATTGAGGCAACTTGGTCGGTCCGCCGTATGGGGATGCCTGGGCCCCCGGAAGGAATGTCGGGTTCACCTCGTTTGCGTGCGGGGTCCTCGGCAGCCAGGCTCCCATATCACGGCTCAGAAACCGAACCCAGCTCAGATCGGGACCGGAGAGTGGACCATACAGTGAGGCGGGATAGACCTTTCCGTTCACGACACTCCGACCTTTCCTCGATTCCTCAGGACGCCTCAGAACCACGCGACGGACGAACGAGTCGAGTCCCGGCCATGCGGCTATTGCCGGATCGGTGGGACTGAAGGCCAGCATCAGCACCCGTCCGCGTCCGACGCGCCGTTCAACGCCTAGCAATCGGGTGCTCGACTCTCCCAGTGGAATTCCGACGGCACCGTCGTTCGGTTTCAGCCCGGTCAAAAAGATCGGCCGGTCCGGTCGGGGGTTGATCGCGACGGGATATCGGTTGCGATCCCCGAGCCGTCTAACGAGTTCAGACGGCTCCCCGCCCTCGCCTATGGATTCGTCATTTGTCGAACCGACGAAAGGAGGCGGGTAGGCCGACGACAGAGGCATCAGGTCTTCGCGGGTTAGAAGCACGTTCTCACCCGTGATTTCCGCAGGGAGATAGGGATTGAGAAAGCTATCCTTGAGGATCGAAAATGCTCCCCCGGACCCACCGACAAGTACAAGCTGGCCGCCCCAGTGCAGCCAGTCGAGCATCGCTTGTTGCTGCTGCGGATTAAGGGTATCAGGAGACATTCCGTCCCAGACGACGTGGCTGATCGTGGTCCATGTCAAGGGATGCGCGGAGATCGGAGGCTTGTCGGGCTCAAGAGGCAAGACGAGTCGGTAGTAGCGAGCGCGGTCGAGTGCGATGAGATCGGAGCGATCCATGCCATAGGGGAGCATCGCCTGGAAGCGGTTCCATCCCGCATAAACATCGTTGGCTTCTTTGGTGAGAAAGAGAATCAGCATCTGGTGGGACTCGAGCACTCGGATGCTCGCGGGCCATACCTCGTCGAAACGAATCGCGTCGGGCCGCTGCAGTTCGAGGTTCAGCTCTTTGGGAATCACGGGAAGCATGATCTGAAGGCTCAAACGTGACCGCTGGGTCTTAGGTAGGCGAGCATCGCGCCGGTAAACGATGTCTTGAGGCAGTCCGAGCATCCGTACCGGTGCGGATTGCAGCGAGCCGGCATAGTCTTCATAATTCGCGCGGAGTTCGAGGGAGAGCGTGCTCCAGTGATTTGCCTTAACATAGGGAAGGATGTCGAACGGGGCGACTTGTGTTTTGAAAAGTTCGAGAGGGGGACGCGTCTTGTCCTTATCGAGCTTCTTCTTGATGTCTTCAGGGTCCGTCAAGACTTTCAAACGCTCTTCGGAATCGGGAAGCTGAGCCGATCCTCGACTCACGGTTCCGAGACTGAGAACGAGCGCCAGGAAGGCCACCAACGAGCAATTTCGCCGATCGGTCGTTTCCATCAGGTTTTCGAAGGCTCCTTGATGCGGGCGCTGTCTCTGACGTTCGTAGGATAGAGTGTAACCCGATGGCGACGGCACCGGAAGGGTCTGCCGAACCGGGCACACGAGATCGACGAGTGGCTTTACGCTTGGGTCGAAAATGGGTTAAGACAATTGGAAGGGGTTCACAAGGCGAAACCCATCGGACTTCTATGGAACCAGAGGATTGATGACCCATCCCGAAAGAATCCCGAGCGCGGGCCTCCTCATCGGAGATCAAGGGACGATTCGTATTCGGGGTGTCCGCGTTCACAACCTCAAAGGGGTGGATGTCGATCTCCCTCGCGATAAGCTCGTCGTCCTGACGGGTGTGAGTGGATCGGGCAAGAGTTCGCTGGCATTTGATTCGATTTACGCAGAGGGTCAGCGCCGCTTCCTCGAAACCATCTCGAACCAGACTCGCCAATTTGTCGACCAGCTTGAACGTCCCGACCTTGAAGAAATCGAAGGTCTTCCTCCCACCGTCGCGATCGATCAGCGCACCGGGGGAGTCGGTCCTCGCAGCACGGTGGGAACCATCACCGAGACGTATGACTATCTTCGCCTTCTGTTCGCGAGGACCGGCACCCCCCATTGTACAAGCTGCGGCCGCGCGATTCGTCGTCAAACGCCCCATCAGATGGTCGAAACCGTGCTCGCCATGAAGGAGGGCCGAAAGGTTCTGCTTCTCGCACCCATCGTTCGAGGACAAAAGGGCGGGCACGCCGAGGCGTTTCAAGCGGTTCGACGAGCGGGATTGATCCGGGCGCGGGTCGATGGCGAGGTCATCGAGATCGGCCCGAATGACCCCAAACTCGCGAAGACCAAATTTCACCATATCGAGGCCGTGATTGATCGCCTTGTGGTGAGGGATGGGATTCGACCTCGCCTCGCGGAAAGTATCGACCTTGCCCTGAAGCTCGGTGATGGAGCGATCGTTGTCTCCGCACAGTCCGACACGGGCTGGGAAGATGACAACCTGAGCGTCAACCTGACGTGTGCGGGGTGCGGGACGAGCTTTCCTTTGCAAGAGCTTGAGCCCCGAACATTCAGTTTCAACAGCCCCTACGGCGCATGCCGGGCCTGCGAAGGCCTGGGCACGGTCTCCGCCTTTGACGTGGATCTCGTCATTCCAGACCGGTCACTATCGCTTGAGAACGGAGCGGTCCGCCCCTGGAATGATCCTTTTATCGGTCCCGAGCCTGATGGGACGGATGCTTTTCTCGCGACGTCTCGACTCGACCGAACAATCCCTCTCAATCTCTGGCCCGCGAAGGCGCTTGAGGTCTTTCTTCTGGGAGCGCACGACCAGATCCGGGGGGTCTTGCCTTGGCTTAAGGGGCTCGAAGAGTCCGTCCGATCACGACGCAAACTTCGAGCGCTTGGCGTCTATCGCACAGCAAAAGTTTGTCAGTCGTGCCAGGGCTCAAGGCTCCGACCCGAAGCCCGAGGAGTTTCGCTAGGCGGTCGGACACTGCCTGAAATTAACGCACTCCCCGTCTCCACGGCGATCCCCTATTTCGATACGCTCACCTTTCCAACGATGCTCGATAAAATCGGGCAGCCGTTGGTCGCGGAGATTGTCAGCCGGCTCCGTTTTCTCGATCGGGTCGGCCTCGGCTATCTCAGTCTCGATCGCCCTGCCGATACCCTTTCCGGTGGCGAGTACCAACGATTAAGGCTCGCGACGCAGCTCGGCTCCAGGCTCACCGGGGTTTGTTACATCCTCGATGAGCCGACCGCCGGGCTTCACCCTCGCGACACGCAAAGACTACTCGCGTGTCTAACCGACCTCCGCGATTCAGGGAACAGCGTGATCGTCGTCGAGCACGATGAGGCGATGATTCGCGCCTCGGATTGGATGGTGGACCTCGGTCCCGGGGCCGGGCCTGAGGGAGGAAACATCGTCGCCATCGGCCCTCCCGACCACTTGTCGATCCTGGGAATCTCATTGACCGCGAAGTTCCTATCCGGCGAGGAGTCGATTCGTATCCCCGAATCGAATCGTTTCGAAAAGAGTCCCAGTCGTGTCCAAATCGTTGATGCCTCAGCGCGAAATTTGAAGGGAATCAGCGTCGAGATTCCGGTCGGTGCGCTAACGTGTGTTTCGGGCGTCAGCGGCTCGGGCAAGAGCACGCTTGTTCATGAGGTGCTCGCACTCGCAGTGCGCCGCCATCTCGAACATCGCGGACCAAGGCCATCCGGCCTCGGTTTGGTCACGGGATTGGAAGCGTTTGAAAGTTTGATCGAGATTGACCAGGCTCCCATCGGCCGCACTCCGCGATCGACGCCCGCGACCTTCACCGGCGCCTTCGACGAGATTCGACGGGTCTTCGCCCGGACTCGTGAAGCTAAGATTCGGGGCTATGGCGTGGCGAGGTTCAGTTTCAATGTAAAAGGGGGACGGTGCGAACGCTGCGAAGGTCAAGGGGTTCGCAAAGTCGGGATGAGGTTCTTGCCCGACCTCTACGTCCGCTGCGAGGAATGCGGCGGAAAACGTTTCAACAAACAAACACTCCAGGTTCTCTTCAAAGGATATTCGATCGGTGACGTCCTCGAATCGCGGGTCGACGAGAGTCGTGAAATCTTCGAGGCTCAGCCCTGGGTATTCCCGAAAATCGACGCCTTGCATCAGGCGGGCCTCAGCTACCTGACGCTGGGCCAGTCGAGCACTACCCTTTCAGGAGGCGAGGCGCAACGTGTCAAGCTCGCGGCGGAACTGAGCCGGCCTTCGTTTGGAAAGACCCTCTACATCCTCGACGAGCCGACCACAGGCCTCCATTTCGCGGATGTCGCCCGACTGCTGGCGCTCTTGCATAGGCTTGCCGATCTTGGAAACACGCTGGTCGTGATCGAGCACAATCCCGACGTACTGAAGACCGCCGATTGGCTAATCGACCTGGGACCGGAAGCCGGTGATGACGGTGGTTTTCTCACCGCGATGGGAACCCCCCAAGAGGTCGCGCTCGTTCCTTTGAGCGCGACCGGACGTTATCTCAAGTTTTGATTACTTGCTTCCAAGATTCTCGAACCAGTAAAGCCCACTTTTACCAGGGCAAACGAGGTCGAGATCGCCATCTTTATCGATGTCGATCGCGGTCATTTCAAGGCCGGTCCCGGCCGTTCCGGCAGGAAAATCCTTGAGGGCGAGGCGTTTCGCGGCATCGGACGGAGCATTCGTGGCGGGCTCCCCTTGATAGATGACGTGGCGCGTCCAGGATTTCGCGGCCTTGTCGAAGGTGTAGTACGCGATGACCGGTGCTTCGACATCGCCTTCCTCGCGTTCATGGGCGTAAACACGCTTACCGGTGACAAGTTCATCGGCTTTGCCGTCTCCATCAAGGTCGGCCCAAAGCTGTGTGTGAACCGAGGTGACTGTGGCGTCGATGAGCATCGGCTTGGTGAATGTGGGCTCTCCGTTCGCTCCTTTTTCTTGCTTGATCCAGTAGAATCCGCGCGCGTGGCCCATTCCATACATGATGTCGGAGAGGCCGTCGCCATCGACGTCCCGGGCCAGCATCTGGATTCCCGTGGCACCCAAATTCCAGGCCGCGTGCCAGATCCACGGGTCGGTGGCGGGGTTGGCCGGAGCCTCAAACCACCCTTTGGGAGTAAGGAGGTCCACCTTGCCGTCGCCGTTCACATCGCCACTGCCGCAGCCATGACCTGCGGCGGCGGTTCCCAAGTCGTACTTTTTGAACTTGGGACCCGACTCGGAAGGTTCGATCCCGTAAAAGACCACGACATTCACAGTGTTGGGGAAAAATTCGGGCTTCCCGTCACCCGTCAAGTCGACTGCCACGGCCGCCTCGCTTGGACCTGGAAGATCGATCTCATGATAGGTCCAGAGCTTATCGGGCGACCCGGGATTCTCCACCCAGCCGACATTTTTACCAAAATAGGAACATGTGATGAAGTCAGTTTGCCCGTCTTTGTTGAGGTCAACCGGAACCGTGGCGAAACAGTTGTAATACGTCCCCTGGCGAATCACGTCGCGGACCTTGTGCGGGGTCCAGGTGGGAGCTTCGTACCAAAGCCCACCCGAGAGGACGTCGAGCTTACCGTCGTTGTTCACATCGAACACGCCCGCAGCCTCGTACTCGCTTGTGGGGTTGATCGTGTGCTTCTTCCAGTTGAGTTCGCCGGCATGCAACGTCGCGGTGAGGGCGCAGAATGCGAATGCGATCGCCAGGGTGGACCTAGCAGGGTGAAATTCGAACATAATGCGTTCTCCTTGGTGGCTTCTCGCGGATCAATCTTCATCGTCCGTGTCGTCGTCATCGTCCGTGTCGTCGTCATGCACTTCCCACGAAAGCACGGCGGCTGCATGTTCGACTGCGTCCCGCGCGGGACCAGTGTCGAAAGCTTCCAGCTCAAAGTTGATGGCGTCTACCGCGAGTCCATCAACGATCACATATCCCCGGAGCTGGAGCGCGGGAACCACCAGCCAGTGGACTCCCGCCGATTCACGCTCGATCTCGACCGCGTGTCCGAGTTTCGTCAATGCCTCGACCCATGCCGAAAACGGTGTTGGAATGGTATTCCAGGCGGGCAAGACGAGTAACTCGGTCATTGAGGCGGCCCTCAAGAGTGCTCTGGAATTCAAACTTTCGGAAGCGACCACGGGGCGCGGTAGGTTTCCCGTACGAGATGACGATTGGCCTCGGAATGATTCGTCACGCGCTCGGCTTTGGCGTCCCATTCCAGCCGTTCGCCCGTCCAGAGGGCCATGTTGCCCAGGTGCCCGATCGTGGTCAAGCGATGGCCATATTCAAAGTGACATGAGCACTCTTCGCGCGTCTTGATCCCGTTAACCCATTCACGGTGATGACCGACCGAGCGGGGGAGACTCGGCGGCGGTGGTTCGATTGTGACGCCTTTTTCCGGGAAGAGTTCGTAGGTGTTGTAGTCGGCGACAAGCGTGCCTTCGGTCCCCTGGAACATGATCCCCATCGTCTTGCCGCCGAACCCATGTGAACTGGCGTCGGACTGGCTCCAGACGAGGTCGAACGCGCGATCTCCCTTTTTGTAATGATAAACGACGTCGAGTGTGTCGGGGGTTTCGCCGTTGTCCTTGAGCGCGTAACGTCCTCCGCAGGCCACGACGCTTTCGGGGGCGTCGACTTCCATCGCCCAGTGGACCGGGTCGACGATGTGACAGCAGAAGTCGCAAAGGATCCCGCCTGCGTAGTCCCAGAAGTAGCGCCAGTTGAAGGTGAAGCGATTCGCGTTGAACCCACGTTTCGGGGCCGGACCGAGCCAGAAGTCGTAGTCGCATCCCGCCGGGGCGGGACTGTCGGCAGGACTTCCCAGCCCTCGTCGATCCGCGTTGATCCAGACCCTACATTTCGTAATATCGCCAAGACGACCCGAGCGAACGATCTCGACGACGCGTCGGTAATTTTCACCGGCGTGGATCAGGTTCCCCATCTGTGTGATTCGCCTTGCCTTTTTTGAGGCCTCGACCATCGCGCGGCCCTCGGCGATCCGGTAGGCGAGCGGCTTTTCACAATAGACATCCTTCCCGGCCTGGCAAGCGAGAATGGTGGGAATCGCATGCCAGTGATCGGGGGTGGCAATCACGACGGCATCGATATCCTTGCGGTCAAGAACGCGCCGAAAGTCGTCGAACGCCTCAGTGTTGTCGCCCGCGATCGATTTCGCCTTGAGCCGATGAGGCTCATAAACGTCGCAGACGGCTGCGACCTCAATATCGGGGAACTTGTGGAAAATATTGAGCAGGCCCGTTCCCATCCCTCCCACGCCGATGAAGCCGAGCACGACTTTGTCATTTGGGCCGACCCGTTTCGGCGCGTCGTCGTGAGCGGAGGAGGGTCCGTTGTAAGCGAACCATCCCGCCGCGGCCGAGGCCGCCAGGAAATCGCGACGGGTCTGAGTCTTCATGGTCGAGCCCTCAAGGGAAATTCTGGCGGATGTCTGAGGCGAGGCTTTGTTCAGCGGCGGTTTGATCTCTTTGAGTTCGTAACAGAGAACCCGCTCGATCACAAGCGGCAAGCCCCCGCTTTGAAAGGGCCGGCGCGCCGACTATACTCGCTCAACGAATCGTCGTGAAGATTCCGTCTAAAGAGGGAACAGGTCATGAAAACGTCTAGTATCTTGGTTTTCGCCGTTGTCGTCACAGCGACAGCCTTCGCGAGCGCCGCGGACACCCCGAGCGCCTTGGAAAGCTCACCGGAGGGATGGACGAATATGCTCGACAAGGCAGGGTCGGAACTCAAGGGTTGGACGCGGCTTTCGATCCCTCCCGCTCCGAAAGGAAAGTTGAATCCTATCTCGCAATGGAAGCTCGACGAGAAGACCGCGACGCTCGTCTGCGAAGGCGACCTGGGACACGAATGGCTGCGATGGGATGAGGAGCAGGGAGACTGCATCTATCACGTGGAATGGAAGTTCACGCCGATCGAAGGGAAAAAAGGGTACAACTCCGGGATCTACGCGAGAAACTCGGCCGACGCCACCATCTGGCATCAAGCTCAGACCGGAAGTGCATCGGGTGGCTTTCTCTTTGGCGAAACGCCCGTCGCCGGCAACCTCAAACGGATGAATATCAAACCGACCGATGGCCGCGTAAAACCCGCCGGCGAGTGGAACACATTTGAGATCACGTGCAAAGGTAAAGAAGTGTCACTCTGGGTCAACGGAGCCGTGACGGCCGTTTTCGACAGTTGCGAAACCCCTCGGGGGTATCTCGGGCTTGAGGCCGAGGGATATCGGATCGAGTTCAAGAATGTGAAAGTCAAGAAGCTGCCGAAGTAAAGATGGATAGACCTCGTGGAACGAGGACGAATCCAGAGCCATTCTCGATGGGCGCGATCAGGATTGTGTAGGGTGGGTCGAGTCTTCGAGGCCCACCACA